>REEW01000168.1 GCA_007694885.1 Wenzhouxiangella sp.
ACAAGCACTGACAGACGAAAGCTGAGTGTCTGCTCAATAATGAGACCGTTAGTATGCAGGTACTAGTAAGAGAGGGTAAAGCAGGATTCGACCTGGCAGACTTGGTGGTGATTTTGCGAATGAACCTGCACAGCCTCGAACCGACCAGAGAAAATGGCAAGCGAGCGAAAAACAAACCAGCAGGCCCCGCTCTGGTTTCGGATTGTTACCGGCATTGTGCTGCCGTCGGTGTTGATCCTGATCGGGCTGCACGATGTGATCGTCGGCCAGACCCTGTTCGTTTTCAGCAGCGCTGAATTCAGGGAAAACGTGTCCCGATATGCCCTCGTCGGCTGGGCGGCACGAATCGGTGGGGCGGGCATGATGGGGCTGGGGGTCGGCTTCGGGCTACGCAGCTTGGCCGGCCTGGTCGGTCGCCAACGCCTGCCCACCGACAGACTGGCCAACCCGATACTGATGGTATCGGTGCTACTGATTCTGCTTGGACACTGGTTCCTGCCTGGATATGTCTCACTGACCAAGGCTTGATAGGGCATGGTAGCCCTACAAGCTCCACCGTTTTGAGCCTGACCGACCAGGCGTCCGAATTTGAAAACCCGCACCCAACCATCTCGGCCAGAACGATTCGTCCACCGTTCACTTTTGAGCCTTGAAACTGTCGGCGAAGATCATGTCAACGATCGCCGGAAGGTCGACAAAGGCTACAGAGCCGGTGTTCTGGTTGCTTTCCGGTGCGCCTGAAGCGATGCCGTCGTCCATGATTGCGACGCTGGAACCGAATGCGCGGGTTCCCGACAGCGCGCGAACTTCATCAATAAGCTGACCGTCCGCGTTGAATCGGAACAGGCGTCCCGCCTGCCCGTCCAGTCCGGGTGCGCCGATGACTAGACCCCTGTCGGACAGATCAAGGGCGCTGCCAAATCGACCGGCGCTGCCGGCCTCACCACTTTCGATAACTTGTAACGGCAACGGCGTGTTTCTTTCCCCACCGTTATCCGGAGACCATAAGGCCAGGAAAAATGCCAAACCGACATCTCCCAAGGCCGATGGGGCCCCGAACAATGCTCGGATGCCGCCAGCGCTCCTGCGCACTCGAACCGTGCGCCCGAAACCCATGCCGTCGGCGATCATGTTGGCAGGCGGGGAGACGATCGTGGAAAGACCGAAGACAGGACCACCAGAACTAAAACTCAAGGTGGTCAACGAAGCACTGCCGGATAAGAGGGCACCCACAGTCGCCGACGGCGAACCGGTGGCCAGCACGGCTATGCTGTCGAGAACGGCCAGGTCAACGGCGCTGCCGGCCTCGCCAATACCAGACACGCCAAGGTCGCTGGCCTGAATTCTTCGCCTGGGACGCGGGCCCGTTGTGGCCAACGGTGAATAGGTGTAAACCACGCCTTTACTCCCGTCCGCGTCCGGCGCTCCAATCGCAACCCAATCACCGGCAATGGCCACCGCCGCTCCAAATCGTGCGTCGGCATCGTCTGGGTCAGGCGCGAACTCCTCGACCAGGGCCGCTTGCTCGAAAGTCTCATCAAACTCGTACAAGGCAGCATGCAGGTAGTCGCCGTCCTGGCCTCGCGAGGCCGATGATTTTGGGGCCGCGATCAACAGTCTTTCTCTGTTTTCCTTGTCGAAGGCAAGCGCCTTGCCGAACTGTTCCGAAGCACGAGCAGCGGGCGGCTCGATGCTCGCCCTTAGCTTGAGCTTGGCATCCTCGAGCTCATAGATGTCAACCCTTCCGCGACCGCTGTTTTTCCCCGGCAGGCCAACGGCGACCTGGCTGCCGTTGGTCGCCAGGCTGGCGCCAAAGAGATCACCCGGTTCGATGCCCTCGGGCAGATCGATCGGGTTGGTCGACGGCGGAAGCACCCGACGCACCAGCAAATCGGCGCCTATGCCTTCCCCGTAAAGACGACCGGCCAGATCAACCAGCGGATAGCGCGTCTCATGCGCCGAACCCAGATTTATCGGCTGGACAACGCCCAGCGGGGAGACCCGGAAGACGATACCGCCGCGGCCGCCAAGGTAGAGGTTGTCGGACTCGTCGATGGCAATTCGATGCGTGGTGGGGGGCTCGGTCAGATCCATGAAAGTCGCGATATTGGCGATATCGCCATCGGCGGTGATCCGGAATAGCGTGCCTCCCAGGTCATAGGTATAGCGCGAGCCGTTCGCATCGACGGCCACGCCGGCCAGAGCGTGACCAACCGGGGTCAGACCATCGCCGTCGGCCCCGATGATGCGCGTGATCGATCCGGCCGGATCGATCTGGTAGATGCCGGGCGTTTCCGGCGAGAAATCCACAATCAAGAGATTGTCCTGGTCGTCGAGCATCAGATCCCAGGGATGGCTCAGAGGAATTCCATCGTCAATACCTTCTGGTCCGAGCACTTCCACGGCAATCGGAGCGCCGCCCCAGCGCAACACATTGCGGCTGTCTGCTGCAACGACGAAGACCTCCACGCCACCACCTTCAAGCTCCCGGGCTGCGGCTGCCCTGGGTGATTGCATGGGAATACCGCCTCGCTCCTGCTCGGTCAGAATTTCGAGCGGGTTGTACACATCCGGATCATCGGCGTCGGGTATCAAAACGAAGACCTTGTCATTGTTACGACAAGGCACAATGACGAACTCGTCCGTACTGAGCGCTACCGCGCCCGGACATTCGCATGGAAACAACGGATCTGCGGTACCGTCAAAGATGTGAAGGACTTCGTCCTGGGTATTGACGCGAAAGACATTGTTACTTCGACAGGCGGCAACAAACAGATTGCCGTCGTCGGCGAGTATGGGCGCCTGAATTCGCCGCAGCGCATTGACACCATCGCCTTCCGGCCCGATCAGCACCTGCTGATGTTCGTTCAGCGTCGGCATCGGCGCCTCCGGCACAATCATGAGGTGACCAAGAAGGGCAAAGTCGAAGGGGGTGGTCGAGGTGCCGATCGGGTCCTCCTCCAACGGCGCCGGAAGCACCAGGATATTTGCCCACACGCCGGCCACGCTACCTGGTGACAAGGAAAAATCATAGATGTCGCCACTGTCGAGCGGCTTGAACATTTCGATGGTCAGGAATTCACCGTCATGGGTCCATTCGACATCCCCGTCCACGGTGCCGCCCAAGAACGTGTCGCTGACGAAGCCGACGCCATCATTGAACTCAGCGTAGACATTGTCGAAAAAGAAATTCGGTGGGTGATTGGCCCCGGCGATCGCGCCGAATTGCTCATCGAACAAATCCAGTTCACCGGTAAGGTCATTGTCAAAGGCCAAGGTCAGATTGACCCGCGTTTCCTGCTCCAGGGCCAGACGCAAGGCCACGTAAAGGTTTTCGCTGTCATTAGCGATAAACAGCATCGCCAGCCGCTCCCCACCGCCCTCGGAAGGCGGCATGGCAACCATGATCGGAAACACGGCTGCCTCAGCCCACTCGGCGGGATCGAAAACGCCATCAATGGTGGGTGAGGCATAGCCCAGCAGCCGAAACGGCGGCTCGCCCAGCCCCGGATCAGTGGCCTGGGCCGGCGATGCGAGAGTCAACCACGCCAGCGTGGCAATGAGACAGATCAAGTTCTTTCGGCCTTTGAGCAGAGTTTGCAGCATGTTCCAAAACCTCGTTTTGGTGAGTTCGACCGTGGTCGACAGTCGCGCTTCCGGTAACGCAGGCCTTGACAACCGTCCTGCCTGCTCTTCGTCGTTGACACACTGCAAAGTGTCGACTCTGGCACGGCGCTTGTCCTGTTGAAATTCTAAAAATTAATAAATGTGAGGTATTTCAGCCATATAAACAACGATCGATGCGACCGTGTGCGGCTCTCGCTCGGTTGCAAAAGTCACTATTCACGAGACATGGAGTCTGTTCCTTACCAACGCGCGTTCAATCAAGGGAGGCCGAGCGAATCAGTCAAGAACGGCCCTGATTTTTTCTGCCAGTTCCATGCGTGTATATGGCTTGCTCAGCAGCTCTACTCCCGGGTCGAGTCGTCCGTGGTGGACAATGGCGTTCTCGGTGTAGCCTGAGGTGAACAAGACCTTGAGGCCGGGGCGTTTTGCCTGGGCTCGTTCGGCGAGCTCACGACCGTTCATGCCACCGGGCATGATGATATCGGTCAGTAGCAGGTCGACATTCCCTGCGGCGTCGAGCGCAGCCATGGCCTCGGGTCCGGACGCGGCCGCTGTAACCTGATAACCCAGCACGCGCAATTGCGCCTGTAGATGCTGACGGACCAGGTCATCATCTTCTGCGATCAGGATATGTTCGGTTCCCCCTTCCAGGTCTGCCCTGGTCTTCGCCTGGCCTGCAGGCTGTTGCATTCCCTGTACCTGCGGGAAATAGAGTTTGACCGAGGTTCCTTCGCCCTTCTCGGAGTAAATCTTTATGTGTCCGCCTGATTGCTTGGTGAAGCCGAAAACCATGCTCAGGCCCAGGCCGCTGCCCTTACCAACCGCCTTGGTGGTGAAGAAGGGTTCGAATGCGCGCTGTGCCGTAGTCGAGTCCATGCCGACGCCGGTGTCCGAAACCGAAATCATCACGTAATCCCCCGGCGTGACCTCGGGGTGCTGGGTTGCATAGTGGCTATCCAGCACGACCTTGGCAGTCTCGATAGTGAGCTTTCCCCCATCGCGCATGGCATCGCGCGCGTTGACGACCAGGTTGAGCAACGCGGTATCAAGCTCACTGGCATCGACCTCGACAATTCCAGGATCAGGCTGGTGCACTATTTCCAGATCAATATGCTCTGGCAGGGTACGACGAAGCAGCGGCCGCATCGCATCGACGAGCTGACTGAGATCCGTCGGTTTCGGGTTAAGCGGCTGGCGGCGGGCAAAAGCCAGCAAACGGCCGGTCAGTTCGGCGCCCCGTTTGGCCGCCAAGACCGTCATTTCGGCCATTTGGCGCATTCTGGGCTCATCCAGAAGTTCGGCCAGCGTTTCCGTATTGCCGAGGATGACCGTCAGCAGATTATTGAAATCATGGGCGACGCCACCGGTCAGATGGCCGACCGCTTCCAGCTTCTGGGATTCCCGTAGCTGCTGTTCCATGGCCATGCGATCAGTGATATCAAGCATGCTTCCGACCATCCGAATTGCTTTTCCAGACTGGTCACGTATCACGAATCCGCGATCGATTACATGTGCCACTTTGCCGTTCCTTCTTATGAATCGGTATTCCGAGCCCCACAGATCTTTGCCGCCATCGATCACTTTTCGAAGGCTATCGAGCACACGACCCACGTCATCAGGATGAATGAAGTTGGTCCAGGATTCCATAACCGGTTCGATTTCGGTTGGCGAATCACCGAGGACGCCGGCATAGGCATCACTGCGCCAGACTTCGCCGCTGACCAGGTCATAGTCCCAGATCACATCGTTGGTCGCTCTCGATATCAGCTGAAAGCGCTGCTGGGCTTGATGCAGGGCTGCTTCCTGCTTTTTCCGCTCGGTAATGTCACGCTGGACCGCCACGAAATGTGTGCATTGACCCTGGTCATCAAACAGCGGGGTGATGTCGATCTCAAGCCAGTAGGCCTTGCAACATGCGCGGGGTCTGGCCGATCGCCTCGCTCCGGCTGTAGCCAGTCAGGTGCTCGAAGGCGTCGTTGACGTACACGATTCCAGGACCATTTGGCGATTCGACGGATTCGGCCTCGGTGATGATGACCGTGTCGTTTTGCCTTGACAGAGCCGCTTCGACCAAACGTAGATGTTCCTGGTTCTTTATTTCTCGCGTTACATCACGGAAATAGATGGCCAGGCCCGCGGTAGTTGGATAGACCGTCACGTCAAACCACTTTCCCAGCGGGGCGTAGAAGTCCTGGAAACGAACGGTTTCCCGGTTTTTCATGGCCAGTAGATATTGCCGCTCGAACTTGCTGTTGAGCGTCTCAGGGAACTCCCGCCATAGATTCTTCCCGATCAGTTCGCCTGCTGGTCGCTCCAGCAGTACCCCGGTCTGTCGATTGGCAAAACTGAAGTTCCAGTGCTCGTCCAGGGTAAAAAATGCGTCACTGATGCTTTCCAGTATGTCCAGGCGCTGGCGATCCGACTCCTCGGCTCGTTCCTGGGCTTCGCGCAATTTTGAAATATCCTGGAACGCGCCCTGGACGGCACAAACCTTGCCCTGCTCATCCACTTCGGGAACGCCAATTGCCCGAACCCAAGGCTGCTGGCCGTCGGATCTCAGGAGCCGGCAGACGACATCGAATTCTTCACCGCTTGCTATGGATTGCTCGAAGGCTTCCCGAATCTTTTGTCTGAAATCAGGGGCGTAAAACTCGATGACTTCAGAAACGTCTGGTGGTGAATAGCCGGCCGGCATGCCATGGATGTGCGCGGTCTCTGCCGTCCAGGTCACGGATTCGGGGTCGAGCTCAACGCGCCAGCCACCCAGGCGCG
This sequence comes from Wenzhouxiangella sp., assembly GCA_007694885.1. Taxonomy (GTDB): domain Bacteria; phylum Pseudomonadota; class Gammaproteobacteria; order Xanthomonadales; family Wenzhouxiangellaceae; genus Wenzhouxiangella. The sequence continues at coordinate 6,400 of REEW01000168.1, forward strand.
CTTTCTCGCCGGCCAGGCGCAGCAGCTGCTCGGCCTGGGTCAGCTCCTGGCGCGTCTGGACGAAGGAGCTGATGTCCTGAACGTAGCCGACCACAATCTCGCCATCGGGAGACTGGTGGCGTTCACCAACGCCCTTGATGTGCCTGGTGCTTCCGTCGGACGCGATTACGCGATGCTGGAATTCGATGCGTGGGGCATGTTGTTTGACAAAATCATCATAGATTGCCCGCGAGGACTTCATGTCATCGGGATGTGTCAGGGCAAAGTACTCGTCCACATGAGGTGCCGTTTCGCTGACCGGGATTCCATAGATATCGAATACCTGTCTCGACCAGCTGAGTTCGCCCGTTTGGCATGACGCAAGCGGCCGAGGGCCAGGCAGTCTGGACATGGAAAGTGTTGGGTACCAGCGCCATCGTCCTGAGCAGACGCTGCTCTACCAAATCGTCGAGCAGCATTACCCAACCTTCGTCGAACACCTGGCCGAGTCCGGCAAGCAACTCCCCGCCCATGTGCGTCAGGCATTCGATGGCTACCTGCAATGCGGTCGGCTGGAGCACGGGTTCCTGCGCCTTCGATGCGACACCTGCCACACCGAGCATTTGCTGGCGTTCAGCTGCAAGCGCCGCGGCTTTTGTCCCAGTTGCGGAGCCCGGCGCATGGCCGATGGCGCGGCCTGGCTGATCGACCAGGTGTTGCCGGAGCGGCCGATTCGTCAATGGGTGCTGAGTCTGCCGTTTCCGCTGCGGTTTCTGTTGGCCACGCATCCGGCACTGATCGGCCGGGTGCTCGGCATCGTCTACCGCGTCATCGCTGGCCACCTGATCCGGCAGGCCGGCTTTACGCAGCAATCGGCCCGCACGGGCGCGGTCACGCTGATCCAGAGATTCGGCTCAGCGCTGAATCTCAACATCCACTTTCACATGCTGTTCCTCGATGGGGTCTACGAGGTGAGCCCGCCCCACGGCAACCGACCGCGATTCCAGTGGGTGCGCGAACCGACG
>REEW01000089.1 GCA_007694885.1 Wenzhouxiangella sp.
TCGGTCATTGATTGAGATCCTGAGGGTATCGGGGCATGATACGGCAGGGGGGAGGCCATTGAAGGATAGGGGTGGGTTCCTACTCTGCCTGGTTGGTGGACGTTGAAGGATAGGGGTGGGTTCCTACTCTGCCCGTCGGGGGTGTAACCCCGACCTACGGTTTCCCGCGCTACAATCCTCTGTTGCCTCGAGCCTGATCGCCCATGAGCTTTCGCGTTCCCAATACTTTGGCCCTGCTGTTTTTCCTGATGGTGGCCGCGCTGGTCGCCACCTGGGTGATTCCGCAGGGGTCTTTCCAGACCGAGCTGAACGCCCAGGGCCGGGAGATGGTCATCCCGGGATCGTTCGAGGTCGCCGAACAGCGCGAGCTGATGAGTCCGCTGGAGTTGTTCACCGCCGTGCCGCGCGCGTTTGCCTCGGCCAGCGACATCATCTTCTTTTTGTTCATCATCGGCGGCGTGCTCGCCGTGATCCGGGCGACCGGCACCATCGACGCACTGCTCGGTCGCCTGCTCGAGCGCTTCGGCAAGCGCCCGGCATTGTTGATCACGGCGGTGATTTTTTCCTTTGCCCTGGCCTCCAGCGCGGTCGGCTCGTCGGGCGAGTACATCCCGTTCGTGCTCATTCTGGTTGCCCTGTGCCGGGCCATGCGCATGGACCCGATGACCGCCGTGGCCATGATCATCTGCGGTTACGGCGTCGGCTACGGCGTGGCCGCGTTCAACCCCTACACCGTGGTCGTGGCCCAGGGCGTGGCCGATCTGCCGACCTACTCGGGCTGGCCGGTGCGCCTGGCGCTGCTGGTGCCGTTCGTGCTGATCGCCGTGCACCACGTCTGGTCGTATGCCGATCGCGTGCGCCGGGACCCGACCGCCAGCGTGGTCTATGACGACATGCTGGCCGAACCCGCGCAGCCGCCGGCCGATTACCCGTCCATGCACGCCGGCCACGTGGCCATCATCCTCGGCTTCTTCCTGGCCCTGGGCACGGCCGTGTGGGGGATCGCGACCCGCGGCTGGTACTTGAACGAGCTGGGTGCGGCCTTTCTGATCCTGGGGCTGGTTGCCGCCGCGATCGGACGCCTGGGCCCCAGCCGCACCGCCGAGAAGTTCATCCTGGGCGCCAGGGAGCTGACCGAGACGGCGCTGCTGGTCGGGGTCGCGCGCGGCATCGCCCTGATCATGGAAGACGGCCAGATCCTGCACACCATCGTCCATTACCTGTCGCTGCCGCTGTCGCTGGTCGGGGCCCATCTTTCGGCGGTCGGCATGCTCTTCATCCAGGCGGTGCTCAATTTCTTCATCCCGTCGGGCTCCGGCCAGGCCTTCGTGACCATGCCGCTGATGGCGCCGCTGGGCGACCTGGTCGGTGTGTCGCGCCAGGTCTCGGTGCTGGCCTACCAGCTCGGTGACGGCTTTACCAACATGATCATTCCCACCAACGCCATCCTGATGGGCATCCTGGGCATGGCTGGCATTTCCTATGCCAAATGGCTGAAATTCGCCTGGCCGCTGATGCTCAAGCTGTTTGCCGCGGCCGCCCTGGTCCTGGTCGGCGCGGTCTGGCTGGGCTTCGAGTAACCACTCCACAACGAAACGGGCACTTCATGAGCGAAACGCAAAGCGAACACTGGACGGTGCTGATCACCGGCGGCGGGGCCGGTCTCGGCGAGGCCATGGCGCGGCGCTTTGCCGCCGACGGCTGGACGCCCATCATTGCCGACCTGGACGAGGGCCGGGCGCGGGCGGTGGCCGAGGACATCGGCGGTGACGCCCTGGCGCTGACCATGGACGTGACCAGGGAGGCCGACTGGCAGCGGGTCGCCGGCGAGATTTTGGAGCGCTTCGGTAGCCTCGACGTGCTCATCAACAACGCCGGCGTGGCCGTCGGCGGGACCCTGGAAGAAACCTCGGTCGAGGACTGGCGCTGGGTGCTCGACATCGACCTGATGGGCGTGGTCCTGGGCTGCAAGACTTTCGCTCCCCGGATGCGCGAGCGCAAATCGGGCCACATCATCAACGTCGCCTCGTTTGCCGGTTTTGCCGCCGCCCCCGGGATCAACGCCTACGGCACGGCCAAGGCCGGGGTGATTGCCATGTCGGAGATGCTCCGGGCCGAACTGGCCGACAGCGGGGTGGAGGTGTCGGTGCTGTGCCCGGCCTTTGTCAAGACCCGCCTGACCGAGACCATGCGCGCCCCAGATGACAGCTACCAGAAGCGCGTCGAGCGCTGGATGGCCAACTCCGGGGTGAGCGCCGAGGACGTGGCCGAGGTGGTCTACCGCGCGGTCGAAAAGCCCCAGTTCATGCTCCTGACCCACGGCAACACCCGCTGGATGCACCGGATGCGGCGCTGGATGCCGGAAACCTACTTCGGGCTGGTGCTGCGCGGCGCCCGCCGGGCGATGGCGCGCAAGTCATCCAAAAGCTGAGGAGGCTGGCCGGGGTGTCGTTCAGGCCTGGCGTATGGAGTTTTCGGCCCGGGTTGTCGGTCGGGGTTGGCGCGGCCGAACGTTAGACGCAGCCGACAAGTCGTAGTTCGGCCGCGCCAACCCCGACCGACAACCTGCACGCCGCCGAATGTTTGCCGATAACCCCGCGGGCCGACATATGCATTTAATGGTCCGGCCGCGCCCACCCCGACCAGCTGCCAGATACTGACCCGCTCAGTCGAGCAGCAGGATGATGAAAAACGCCTTCTGACGCATAATGGTGCGGTAGAGGGAAAGAACAGGCGAGCGGGGAGGCAATGGAACTGAAACAAGGGATTCGACTGGAACAGGCCCAACCCGGGGCGCTGTTCCGCCTCGCCCCGTCCGAGCTGAAGCTGGGGCACAAGGTCATCAGTCTGGACTGTTCCTGGAGCGATACCCCGTTTCCCGGGCCCAGCCTGTTTATCGACAGCTTCGAGCAAAAACAGATCCTGCGGGACGCCTGCCGGTGGGTGGTGATCGATCTGACGGCCGGAACCAACCCGGCTCGACCGAAAGGAAGCCAGGTCGAACCCTTGTTCGAACCTCTGCCCCCGATCCCGGGGAAAATCGATCTGCTCCAGCGCAGCCGGCTGTCGGCTGAAACCCTGAACATCGGCTTGAAGATCTACCGGACCCTGGTCCGCCGCGTGACCGACTTCACCCTGAGTTTCCGCGAATCCGGCAGGCTCGACGTCGACGTGGCGATCAGCATTACCCACTTGCTGGCCCGCGCCCAGGATTTATCCCTGGCGGCGCTGATCTGGCTGACGCGAATCAAGGACAAGCAGTATTACCTGGCCCAGCACGGCGTCAATACCAGCATTCTGATGTCCGGGTTCGTGCACGGCCTGGGTTGGGGCCGTGATCGAGTCGAGACCGCGGCCCTGATCGGTCTGCTGCATGATCTGGGCAAGGCCCGGCTCGATCTGGATCTGCTGGCCAAGAGCGACGAACTGTCCGAGCACGAGATGGATGAACTTCGCACCCATCCCGTCCTTGGCTACGAACTGTTGCGAAGGAATCCGGAGATTACCTGGGAGGTGGCTTCGGCCATCCATGCCAGTCATGAGCGACCCGATGGACAAGGCTATCCGCGTGGGCTGGAGGGCAATGCGATTCCGGTCATGGCCAGGATCATTGCCATTGTCGATGCCTACGATGCGATGACCTCGGTGCGTTCCCACGGCCGCCAGATGACCCACCAGCAGGCACTGGGAAGGCTTTGGAAGGAGCGCGATCGACAGTTCGATCAGAATCTTGTGGAGGCGTTCATCCAGTTTCTCGGCTGGATTACCCCGGGAACGCTGGTGCGGCTCAGCGACGACCGCCTGGCTGTGGTGGTTGAAATCCGCAGCGAGGCAGGAATCCGGCCGCTGGTTCGGCCGATCGAACGCGGCGGAGAGGAGCTCGAACTGGGGCCCGAGATTCTGCTGGCCCCGCAGTTCGGCGGCGATGGCCGGCCCGATCTGAAAATACAGGAGCTGTTGCCGGACAACGCCGCGGGCGTAAGCATGCGCAATCTGACCGGCAAGCTGTTCGGATTGCTGGATCTCCCGGCCGCATCCATGACCGACGAGCCGGCGGCCGGGCTCGCCTCTCTGCAGGCTTCGCGAGGACGCGGGAAGCCGCCGGAACCTGCTCCCGAACCGGCTCCCGTTCCAGCCGAGCCTGACAAGCCGGCAAGCACACCGGAAATGCCGCATCGAGGCCTGCGGGTGCTGGTGATCGATGATTCGCTGACCATTCGCAAGACCCTGAGGGCGCTGCTGGAAAAAGAAGGGTTGCTGGTCGAGGTGGCCGAAAGCGGCGAAGAGGGTCTGACAGCGCTCGGGGAAAAACCGTTCGACCTGGTTTTTCTCGACATCCTGCTGCCCGGAATGAGCGGCTTTGCGGTGTTGCGCGAACTGCGCAGAAAAAAGCTCCTCGAGCACATGCCCGTGGTCATGATCAGCGGCAACCCGCAGGCTACAGAGCAGTTTTTCCTGGAACGGATCGGCGCCGACGATTTCCTGCCCAAGCCGTTTTCTCAACCCGATGTCGGGGCGTGTCTGGCCCGGCTGCAAAAGCGCGGACGTCTGCGTGAGGCCGCAGTGCGGACCGCCGCGCCTGGCCGTGGCGAGTGACCCGATGACGAATTTACGGGATTGTTCATGAGCCAGGGCCTGGTCGTATCGCTGGTCATACTGGCGGTCATGCTGGTCTTGTTCGTCAGCAACCGCCTGCGCCTGGACCTGATCGCGGTGATGGGGCTGCTGGCGCTGGTGTTGACCGGCGTGATCACTTCGAGCGAAGCCGTGGCCGGTTTTTCCGATCCGGTGGTGTTGATGATTGCCGGGCTGTTCGTGGTCGGGGCCGGCCTGTTCCAGACCGGTGTCGCCGATGCCATTGGTCGCCGGATCGAGGTTCTGGCGGGAGCCAGCGTGACGATGCTGACCGCCGTGATCATGGTCGTCGCCGCCTTGATGTCGGCCCTGCTCAGTTCCACCGGCACGGTGGCGGTGTTGTTGCCGGTGGTGCTCGCCATTGCCCGGCGCCGCGGCATCAGTCCGTCCCTGCTGCTCATGCCGCTGGCCTATGCCGCCCTGCTCGGCGGCATGCTGACCCTGATCGGAACACCGCCCAACCTGGTCGTCAGCGCCCACCTGGAGCAGTCGGGATTGGAGCCCTTCGGATTCTTCTCGTTCACCTTGCCGGGCCTGGTCATGCTGTCGTTCGGGCTGGTCTACGTGCTCGTCCTCGGCCCGCTGATGCTGGCCGAGCGCAAGCCGGCCGCCGGACAGTCCGGCGAGCCCGGCTGGGCGGCGCTGTTCGGCCAGTACGGACTCGATCAGCAGCTTCAGCAGCTGCGCGTGCCGCAGGGCTCGCTGCTGGCTTCGGCCGACGTCAGTTCCAGCGAATTGCGCACCCGTTTCGGGGTGACCGTGCTGGCCATCGTCAGCACCACCGGCAAGGGACGTTTCGTGCGCAAGGCCGAACCCGGCACCATGATCCGGGACCACGACGATCTGTACGTGGTCGGCAGCGAGCAGTCCGTGAACGCCATGGTGGACCGTTTCGGGCTGCGCGTGGTTCAGCGAAGGGCCGAGCTGCCGGCCTCGCTGCTGCTGGTCGATGCCGTGGTGCCGCCGCGCTCGGCCTATATCGGCCGCACCCTGCGCGAGCTGCGCCTGCACAGCGGGGCCGGCGTGACCGTTCTGGCCCAGCGCGCGGGCGGCGGTGACGAGGTGTTCCTGGATCTGGATCGACCGCTGAAGGCCGGCGATACCTTGCTGCTGACCGGCAGCACCAAGGCCCTGAAGCGCACCGCGCGTTCCCGGCGCGATCTGCTCCTGCTGGCCGATCTGCAAAGCGAAGTCGGCGATCGGGTCCACCTGGCACCGCTGGCCATCGCGATCATGCTATTGATGATGCTGGTCATGACCTTTGGCCTGCTCGACAACGTCATTGCCGTGCTGCTGGCCGCGGTGGTTCTGATTCTCACCCGCTGCGTGACCGTCGAAGAGGCCTATCGCAGCATCAACTTCGAGGCCGTGGTCCTGATCGCGGCCATCCTGCCCATGGCCACCGCGCTGGACAAGACCGGCGGACTGGCCATGGCCGCCGACGCACTCATGGCAACCACCGGGCAGTTCGGTCCGCTGGCGGTGATGGCGGTCTTGTTCGTCTTCACCGCGGGCCTGAGCCAGATGGTGTCGAACACCGCGACCACCGTACTGGTTGCGCCGATTGCCCTGCAGGCGGCCCTGGCCATGGACGTCAACCCCTACGCCATGCTCATGGCGATCGCCATCGCCGCTTCGAGTGCGTTTGCCACGCCGGTCTCGTCGCCGGTCAACACCCTGGTCCTGAGCGCCGGCGGCTATCGCTTCGGTGATTTCGTCCGTTTCGGCGTGCCGCTGCAGGTGCTGATGCTGATCGCCACCCTGGTGGCCGTGCCGCTGCTATTTCCGTTCTGATCCAGGGACCAGCAGGACCGGTCGGTGGGCGCGTCGGTCGCCTGCAACAAGACCTGGTCAAAGCCCAGCGCCAGGGATGCGATCCAGAGTTCTTCGCCGAACGCGGTCAGCGGCTGGATGATCAGATCCGCCGCTCGTCCGGCGTCTGCATCAGTCTCCGGCGCGTCGCTGACCAGCAAGGTGCGAGGCGCGGTGCCGTGATCCGGATGCGGGGCCAGGGCGCGCAGTTCGGTCAGCAGGGCATCGCGATCGGGCGCCACGAAACTCAGCGCCCCGGTCGGGCAGGCCAGGGTGCAGCTGCCGCAACCCTGGCACAGATAAGGATTGACCTCGATCTGGTGACCGCCGGAGCGAATCGCATCGGCGCCGCACACGTCAAGACAGCGCGTGCAGCCCGTCTGCCCGTAGGAGAAGTGGGCGCACAGATCCAGCTGGTAGTCGAAGTATTTCGGTTTTTCGAAGTGGCCGATCAACTCGCGGGCGGCAGCCAGCGAGTCTTGCAGTTGGCTGGGTGACCGGGCTCGGAAATAGCCGAAAGGCGCAACCGGGGCATCCACCAGCGGCTGGCTGCGGCAGTCGATGATCATGTCGAATTTGCCGCTACCGTTGGGACTCAGCTCGGTCAGAGGCTGGTCGTCCGGGCCGGCCGCGTGGACCTGGAAGCGCCCCAGCCAGCCTTCGATGCCCTGGGCCGAACCGGCCACGACGTTTGCGGCAATGGCCCCCGACCCGGGCTCGCCTTGGCCACCACGCGGCGAAAGAACCACCATCGCGCCGGGCCAGCCGGACTCGCTCAGAGTGCCAATCTGTTCGTCGCCTGGGTCGATGACCAGCAGGGTATCCGAGGCGCTGTAGCGCACCGAAGTCGCGCCCGGCAGGCGCGGTCCGCTGACGGGCCGGAGCCGCGAATGGCAGGTTGCCTGGCGTTCAGTCATTGCAATTGGAATCTGAAACGT
>REEW01000048.1 GCA_007694885.1 Wenzhouxiangella sp.
CATGTCCAGGGCCATCTGGCGGATGTTGTTGCCGTAGTCGAAGGTCGGGATGCCCGCCTCCCGGAAGGCCAGCATGGCGCGGACGTGTTCGGCCATAGCGGACTTCGCCGCCTGGACCGTGCCCTGCGGATCGCGCTCGGCGCGTTGCTGGTATTCCTCCCAGTTCCAGCCGATCGGCAGGTAGCCGTGCAGCGGGTCGTGGGCGCTGGTCTGGTCGGTGACCAGGTCCGGCTTGACCCCGCGCCGGACCAGTTCCGGCAGCACGTCGGCGGCGTTGGCGCACAGGCCGACCGACACCGCGCGACCGGCCCCGGCATGGCGTTCGACCCGGGCCAGGGCGTCATCGAGGTCACTTGCCTGCTCGTCCAGGTAGCCGGTGCGCAGGCGAAAATCAATCCGGCTCTGGCGGCACTCGATCATCAGCGAACTGGCCCCGGCCATGGCGGCGGCCAGCGGCTGGGCCCCGCCCATGCCGCCCAGGCCAGCACTCAACAACCAGCGGCCCTTGAGGCTGCCGCCGTAGTGCTGGCGCGCAGCCTCGACGAAGGTCTCGTAAGTGCCCTGGACGATGCCTTGCGAGCCGATGTAGATCCACGAACCGGCCGTCATCTGACCGTACATCATCAAGCCCTTGCGGTCGAGCTCGTCGAAGTGCTCCCAGCTGGCCCAGTGCGGCACCAGGTTGGAGTTGGCGATCAGTACCCGCGGTGCGTCCGGGTGGGTGGGAAAGACGCCGACCGGCTTGCCGCTCTGGACCAGCAGGGTTTCATCGTCACCCAGGCGTTTGAGCACCTCGACGATGGCGTCGAAACAGTCCCAGTCGCGCGCCGCCCGGCCGATGCCGCCGTAGACCACCAGCCGCTCGGGGTCCTCGGCCACGTCGGGATGGAGGTTGTTCATCAGCATGCGCAGCGGCGCCTCGGTCAGCCAGCTGCGGGCGGTCAGCGTGGTGCCGGTGGCGGGGCGAATCTCGCGCCCGGGGCGATAGCGGGGATCGGGGTTCTGGTTCATGGAGACACTCCGGATTCAGGGGCACCGTGGGTAATGCGTCCGGCGACCACGCGCTGGCGCAGGCGACCGGACTGGACGGCGTAGGCCAGCTCGACGGGATTCTCGATCCGCCACAGGCAAAAGTCGGCCTGACGGCCTTCGGCCAGCTCGCCCGCCTGGCCCTGCAGCCCGAGCGCGCGGGCGGCGTTGCGGGTGATGCCTTGCAGCGCCTCGGTCGGGGTCAGGCCGAACAGGGTGCAGGCCAGGTTGAGCATCAGGGTGAGCTGGAACATCGGCGAACTGCCCGGGTTGCCATCGCTGGCCACGGCCATGGGTACGCCGGCATCGCGCAGGGCCTGGATGGGGGGAAGTCGGGTTTCTTTCAGCGTCAGGAAGGCGCCGGGGAGCAGGGTCGCGACCATGCCGGCTTCGGCCATTGCCGCCACCCCGGCCTCGTCCAGCCATTCCAGATGGTCGGCCGACAGGGCGCCAAAACGCGCCGCCAGGGCGCTGCCGTGCTGGTTGGACAGCTGCTCGGCATGGATCTTGACCGGCAGGCCGAGCCGGGTCGCGGCTTCAAACACGCGCTCGCACTGGGCAGGAGTAAAGGCGATGTGCTCGCAGAACACGTCGACCGCATCGGCCAGACCGGCCTCGGCCACCGCCGGCAGCATGCGTTTGCAGATCTCGTCGATATAGGCGTCTGGCCGTCCGACAAACTCCGGCGGCAGGGCGTGCGCTCCGAGGAAGGTGGTCAGCACGCGCACCGGCAGTTCGGCACCCAGGCGACGGGCGGCGCGCAGCATCTTGAGCTCGTCGTTCTGGCTCAGGCCATAGCCGGACTTGATCTCGACCGTGGTTACGCCGTCGGCGATCAGCGCCTCCAGGCGCGGTCGGGTCTGCTCGACCAGTTCATCCTCGCTGGCCGCGCGGGTGGCCCTTACCGTGCTCAGGATGCCGCCGCCTGCAGCCGCGATGGCGGCATAGCTGACGCCCTTCAGGCGCTGCTCGAATTCCGCGGCGCGCTGGCCGGCAAAAACCAGGTGGGTATGACAGTCGACCAGGCCGGGGGTGATCACGCCGCCGCCGGCCATCAGCTCGCAACTGGCCCGCTCGTCGGGGCCCAGCTCAGCGACCCGAACCAGGCGTTCGATGCGCTCGCCGCCGGTCACCAGCGCCATGGCCTCCGGCCAGGTTCTGCTCCCGTCGAAGACGGTGACGCGATCCCATAGTTTGCGCGCGGCGCTGGCGCCCATCAACGGCTCCTTGCTGTTCGGCCCGCCGGCACGGCCGTCGGCAGCCGGGAAAAGAACGACGCCGCTGCAGGCGACAGCGGCCCTGACTTGTTCTAGAGTACAAGACGAGTCAACTCTACGGGAGGGTGCGGGCCGAGTATGTGGGAGCCTGGCGATCCAACAATCTGGCAGGGCCGGGTCGACGCCGAGGACGGCGCAGCGGGTTTGCGCTGGCACCAGGTCATCCGGCCGGCCGGCGACGGACCACCCGGTACCTGCCTGCTCGGCCTGGCCTCCGATCGCGGCGTGGCTCTGAACCAGGGCCGGGTGGGCGCGGCCGAAGGACCGGACGCCCTGCGCCGCGCCCTGGCCAACCTGGCCGCGACGGGCGAACGACCGCTGTACGATGCCGGCAATGTCCGCGCCGGCGAGGATTTGCCGGCGGCTCAAGCCGACTATGCCCGGCGCGCGGCGGAAATTCTCGACGCAGGCCATTTCCTGATCGGCCTGGGCGGCGGTCATGAAATCGGCTGGGCGGGCTTCCAGGGCGTCCGGGCTTTTCTGGATCGGCAGGGTCCGAACCAGCGCCTGGGCATTCTCAATTTCGACGCCCACTTCGATCTCCGCCGCCCCGCGCCGGAGGCCACTTCGGGCACACCGTTTTTCCAGGCCGCCGAGTGGTGCCGTCAACACGCACTGCCGTTCGATTACGCCTGCATCGGCATCAGCGAAGCAGCCAACACGCGCGCCTTGTTTGCCACCGCCACCGAACTGGGCGTTGAATCTCTTGACGACCGCAACTGCACGGTACCCGCCGCGGCAAGGCTGATCCGCCGGCTGGTCCGACGCGTCGACGCCCTCTACATAACCGTCTGCCTGGACGTGCTGCCGGCGAGCGCCGCCCCCGGGGTGAGCGCACCGGCCGCGCTCGGTATCCCGCCAGCCTTCATCATCGAATGCCTGCACGAAACCGCCCGGGCCTGCCGTGCATCGAGCTGCCGCTGGCTGCTGGCCGACATCGCCGAACTCAACCCCCGCTTCGATCCCGACGGCCGCACCGCCCGCACCGCCGCACGCCTGGTCTGGGAAATCGAAGCCCTGCAAGGGTGAGTCAGCCCCGCCAAGCAATCAAACTTGCCGAACGCTGAATCATGATCAACTTCATCAACTACTTTCCCGAGATCAGGGACCGGCCCGTAGCCGAGCAAGTCGAACTGCTCAAGCAAGCCAGGAAGCGCCTGTTCGCCGGGGAAATCCTCTACGCCACAGTGCTCGCAATCACGCTGTTTGGCGTTGTCTTGCTCATCGTGCTCGGACTGCTGGACGAAACCCGCGCAGGTGTTTCGCCGCTATGGAACGGTATGCTGGCCACGGTGACGGTCCTAGCGGCGCTTTACACCTGCAGGCGTTTGTACGCGCACAAACTGCAGCGCGCTCTTCGGCAGCATTTGCGGAATCATGGGAGCACCTGAATAGCGAGGATCCTCCATCATGATGGAATGGGAAAAGAAGTGGCCCGAGCTTGAAGGACTCTCCGACCTGGAGCGCTACCATCTGTTTCGCGCCGCAAAGAAGCGCCTGTTTTCCAAGCTGAACGGCTATGTGAGCGTGCTGAGCTACGGACTGGTTGCGGTTGGGCTGGCCGTTGCAATTCATCAAGGGGCACGGTTTCTGCTGGGCGCCTCGTTCTGGGTGAACGGCTTGTCCTTCTTGATTGGCCTGTTCCTCGCGATCTACAGCTTTGATTGCCTGTATTCGAATCGTCTTCGGCGCGTGGTGCGGGTGATCCTGGAAGAGCGGTGGAGGGAGGCCAAGAGTTTACTCAGATCATCATGACATGCCTTATTCCAGGCAGCGCCAGTGCTGGGAAGCGGCGTCCTGTTTGATCGTTCTGGCGGCTCATCTGGCTTTGTCGACGAGAGGTCGGATTACCCGTGATTCAGGTCTGTTGCGGCGCCACAGTGTTGAGCGCAGTAATGTCAGACCTGCCGTACGCAGCGCTCGATGCTGATCTTCTTGTTCAGCAAGACATCATTCATGGCTGCAGGAAATATCCACTGGACCGTCCTTCGGCGATGATATCGGCGCGCCCAGCGTTGAGCTTCTGGTACAGAGACAACACGTGCATCTCGAATTCGTCAGCGGCATGGGCATCGGCACAGTAGACCCGCTTGCCGGTAAAAACGATTTCCTTCTGGAACACGGTCGATACTTCCCTGAGATTGATCAGGTCGATGTCGCGGGAAGGCCCTGACTCGAGGCGGAGGTGAAGTTGGCTGCCGGCCAGATTGCCGACGCGTCTTGCCTCATCCGGCGGCAACAGCACCGCGATGTCAATGTCACTGTCGGGCAATGCTTCATCGATCGCGGCAGAACCAAACAGGTAGACCGCCTGTGGTCGGGGCAAAGCAGCCACAATCTGCTCAATGGTTTGGGCAAGGTTGACCATGGCTCCAGTGTAGCGCTGAGCCCGCAGTCGGTAATCCAGACCCGTCCACTCCCTTGGCCTTGACCTGATGTCGGTTTTGAACGCGGCCACAAGCCGAAACTCAGTCAGCGTTCTGTCTGGGCGGGCGGCAAACCGCCTTCTCGTCTGGCTATACTGAATGTTCATTCCACCATGAACGTCCGCCGTGAAACAGGATTTCATCAAGCTGCTGGCCGCCTGGGCGCTGTTCCATGAAAGCGCCGACGAGGGCTGGAAATCGGCCGTGGCCCGCGGCCAGGCGCAGCAGCCGGGCAGCATGGGCGACGGACCGGAGGCCTTCGTCGAGGGCCTGGCCGCGCTGGTCGACGAGGAAAAGGAACGACTCAAGGCGGGTCTGGCCGCAGAAGGGGATGCGGCCGAAGCCGCGACGACCGCCGATACAAGCGAGCGCCTGGACGCACTGGCTTTTGAAATCCGCGAGCTGCGCGGCTGCGTGGAGTCGCTGCAGGCCACGGTGGACGGACTTGCCCAACGCGGGCGTGACTGATCGCCACCGCGGTCGCGGTCGGCACCTGCTGCTGGCCTGTCTGGGCAGCCTGATCGGCACACTCTGGCGGATTCGCTTTGGCCTGATCCGCGGCCAGCGTCGTCGAACCATCGTCGCCGGCAGGACCCGGCAGCTGTGCGAGCGGCTGGGGCCGGCCTTCATCAAGCTCGGTCAACTGGCATCGATCCGCCCGGACGTGTTCGCCCCGGAAACGGTGTTCGAGCTCGAACGCCTGCAGGACCGGGTCGCGCCGGTCCCGACCGAGGATATTCGATCCTTGCTGGCGCGGGAACTGGGCCAGACTCCGGACGACTTGTTCGACGCCTTCGAGCAACAACCGGTGGCGGCCGGTTCCGTGGCCCAGGTTCATCGTGCGCGCCTGAAACAAGCGTACCGGCCGGTGCACGGGCGCGAGATTCCGGCCGGCACGCTGGTAGCCGTCAAGGTCCAGCGCCCGGGCATCGAGCCGCTGATCGATGCCGATCTGGGCATCGCCCGGCGCTGGGCACGGCGCCTGGCGCGTTTTCCCAGACTGCGGCGCTGGCGACCGGTGGAGCTGCTGGACGAGTTCACCGTCATGCTGGCGCGCGAAATGGACTTGCGCAACGAGGGCCGAATCGCCGATCGCTTCGGGCGCGATTTTGCCGATGATGGGTTCGTGATCGTGCCGCGCGTGGTCTGGCGGCATACCACGCGGCGCGTGCTGGTCAGCGAATTCGTCGAGGGCTGGCGCCTGAACGAGATCGGCGAGGCCGAACGGGCCGGCGTCGACGCGCGCCGGCTGGCCGCGCACGGCGCGGAGGTGTTCATGCGCCAGGTCCTGGTGCTGGGCTATTTTCACGCCGACCTGCACCCGGCCAATCTGTTCGTGACCCCGAACGGCCAGCTCTGTTTCCTGGACTTCGGCATCGTTGGCCGGACCACGCCGGACCAGCGCGAGGCCATTGCCCAGGTCCTGATCGGGCTGGTCTACGGCGACGCCGACCGGGCCCTGCGCTACTCGCGCGAGCTCGGCCTGGTGGTGCCCGAAGTAAAGGTCGGCGAGCTGCGCAGCCGTATCGAAGAGCTGGTGCACGCCTTCCTGCTCGATCCGCCGATCGCCGATGTGCGCGGGTTCGCGCTGGGTTTTCTGGGCATGCTGGCCGATTTTCGGATCGCCATTCCGGCCGGCTTTGGGCTGCTGGTCAAGGCATTGGTCACGGTCGAGGGCGTGTCGCACGCGATTTATCCGGACCTTGACCTGATCGAGTCGGCCAAGCCCTTCGCCACCGGCCTGATCGCCGAGCAGCTGTTGCACCCAGACCGCCTGCGCAGGCGCTTGCCCGAGGCCGGCAGGGCTGCCCTGGAGGCATTTCTCGCCTGACGGCGTCCATCCAGGGATCACCAGTTGCGCACATCCACTGGCGCTGGCCATTCTTTTCTGAATACGGCTGGCGGGGGAGTTGCGGTCTTTGGCTGTAGATGGGTCCGAGCATTGGGGGATGCCGGGTGCTTCGGGCCGTCCACGACGATCGGCTTCGGAAAAGCTGATGGTTTCCGGGAGCTGGCTGCCTGCGGGACTGCTTCCCGGGCAGCTGGTCGTGGCGGGGGGCTCGTTCGTGCTTACCAGGTTCGTCTGGATGCTGCTGAGAACGGAGACTCTTCCGCGCCGCGGCCGGCCCGAAGCACCCGCCACCCCCCAATGCAGCAGACTGCAGGGTTGGGTGGGAGGCAAATTCAGCACCTTGCAACCATCCGTCAAAGGGGTGTGGTGCTGTCTGACGGTGCGTTGGGGGTCACGGCGGCTGGCACGTGTTGGCAGCATCCATCCGCGCCCGGGTACCGTCCGCAAACCCCGAACCGGTCCGTTGGCACAATGAAGTGCGATGGCACCCGGGCTCCGCCTCACACGCCGCATCGACCCAGCCGTTACGACCCCCGGCGCACCGGCAGGCGGCGCCACACCCCACAGGCCACCGAAAAACAAGCCAAAACGCGGGCTTCGAAACCTCGGGTTGGCTGCTGAATGGGGTGTGGAAAAAACCGGGTAAAGTCGTCCCCGATTACATCATCCCGGTTGGCGGTACGAGGTTCAGGGTCGCCAGCGCCAGCGCGGCACCGATCAGGCCGCC
>REEW01000107.1 GCA_007694885.1 Wenzhouxiangella sp.
CGCAGCGGAACCGCCAGCGAACTTGGCTTACACTGTCGAATGGTTTGACGATCGCTGCGCGGCGTGATGTTGGACGACAACAATCCAAAGCCAGCGAGAGAATTCCGGGGGCTTGCCCGTTGGGGCAGGCCTGGCCAAAATCTGCTATTGTGCAGTGCATAAATCCAGGACAATCAAAGCAGTCATGCTCTACCAGTTCTACGAATTCCAGCGCTCCCTGATCAGCCCTTTCAGCATCTGGGCCGAGGCCAGCGCACGCTCTTTTTCCATGCCCGGCAGCGTCCTGTCCAAGCTGCCCGGTGCCGAACGCATCGCGGCCGGCTACGAGTTGTTTCATCGCCTGGGCAAGGACTACACCAAGCCCGAGTTCGGCATCACCAGCGTGGTCGCCCACGGCCACGAAGTGCCGGTGGTGCAGCTTCAGTCCCTGGGCCTGCCGTTTTGCAACCTGCTGCGGATGAAACGCTACACCGATGAACCGCAGACCATCGCCGATCTGAAAGAAGACCCGGCCGTGCTCATCGTCGCGCCCCTGTCCGGGCATCACTCGACGCTGCTGCGCGATACCGTTCGCACCATGCTGCCCGAGCACAAGGTCTACATCACCGACTGGATCGATGCGCGCATGATCCCGGCCGCGGCCGGACCGTTCGGCCTGCACGACTACGTCAACTACGTCCAGACCTTCATCCGCCACATCGGGGCAAAAAACCTGCACGTGATGGCGGTCTGCCAGCCGGTCGTACCGGTGCTGGCCGCCATTTCCCTGATGGCTGCGCGCGGCGAGCCGACGCCGGCCAGCCTGACCCTGATGGGCGGGCCGGTCGATGCCCGGGTCGGCGCCACCGGCGTCAACGACCTGGCCAGCACCCGCTCCATGCGCTGGTTCAGTTCGAACCTGGTCCACCCGGTCCCGTCCCACTTCCCCGGCGTCGGGCGACGCGTGTACCCGGGCTTCATGCAGCATGCCGGCTTCATGGCCATGAATCCGCGCCGGCACGTGTCTTCGCACTGGGATTTCTACAAGCACCTGCTGGCCGGCGACCTCGAAGACGCCGAGTCCCATCGCAAGTTCTACGACGAATACAATGCGGTGCTCGACATGGCCGGCGAGTACTACCTCGACACCGTGCGCATCGTGTTCAAGGACTACCTGCTGCCCAGGGGCGAGTGGATCATCGATGATGAGCCGGTCGACCCTTCAACAATCACCGACACCCGTCTGCTGACCATCGAGGGCGAGTACGACGACATCTCGGGACTGGGCCAGACCCGCGCCGCGCACCAGCTGTGCACCGGCCTGCCCGAAACCGCCCGGCACCACTACGAAGTGCCCAAGGCCGGCCACTACGGCATCTTCAGCGGCCGCCGCTGGCGCACCCAGGTCTACCCCCAGGTGCGCGATTTCATTCGCGCGGAAACGTCCGGCTGAGAACGCGGGGAAAACCTCTTTTTACCGCAGATGACGGCAGATGAACGCAGATGAACGCAGATGAAAGAATGAAACGCTTCCGGTCAGTGGGCGCGATCAATTCGATCATGAGTCTCGCCTTCGCGCTCGCTCCACCCCCTGCCTGATCGCCCTGTCCACATCAGATTCCATCTTTTAATCTGCGTTCATCCGCGTTCATCCGCGGTAAAAAAAACCAACCCGAACCGTGGGCTTTACCGGGGGGAATCAGGGGCCAGCCGAGCCGACGAGATGCTGGATGTTGAGCTGCGGCATGACCCGGCCCTGCCAGCGGTTCAGCTCCAGACGGTAAGTCACGTGGAACGGCTCGGGTAGTTCGTTGCGCAACAGGCTGCCGGCCCGGAAAGCGATGGCGTCGACCGCCTGGCCCCCTTTTTCGGGAGTCAGGCGCAGCTTGAGATGGGCCTGGCCGACAATCCGCCGCTCCAGCACCCGGAAGCGCCCGTCGAACAGCGGCTCGGGCCAGGACTGACCCCAGGGTCCGCTGTTTTCCAGGGCCTCGGCGGTCGCGGCGGTCAACTCGTCGGCGGCCAGCGGGCCGTCGGTCTCGACCAGTTCAGCGCCGAACTCGTGCCGGGCCAGGCAGGCCTCGAAGCCCGAGCGGAACGCCTCCAGCCGGTCACGCTGCAGGCTCAGGCCGGCGGCCCGGGCATGACCGCCGAAGCGATCGATCAGTCCGGGCCGGGCGGTATCGATCTCGACCAGCAGATCGCGCATGTGCAAACCGGCCGGACTACGCCCGGAACCCTTGAGTTCATCGCCGCCGGCCTCGGCCGGGGCAAACGCGATCACCGGGCGCTGCAGGCGCTCCATCAGGCGCCCGGCAACCAGGCCGACCACGCCCTGGTGCCAGTCCGGATGGTGCACGCACAGACCCTGGACCTGGCCGTCGAGCTCGTCGATCAAGGCGTCGGCCTGGGTCTCGGCGTCTTTTTGCATGTCGGCCTGGATGGCGCGGCGCTGGGCGTTGAGCTCGTCGAGTTCGGTCGCCAGGACACGCGCGGCGCGCTCGGAATCGGCCAGCAGGCAGCGGATGCCGATGCCCATGTCTTCCAGCCGGCCGGCCGCGTTCAGCCTGGGTCCGGCGGCAAAGCCCAGGTCGGCGGCCTGGACGTGGCGCAGGTTGCGCCCGGCCACTTCCAGCAGGGCGCGCACGCCGTGGCTGCAGCGCCCGGCCCGCATGCGCGCCAGCCCGTGGTAGACCAGGCGCCGGTTGTTCTCGTCCAGCGGCACCAGGTCGGCCACGGTGCCCAGCGCGACCAGGTCCAGCCAGGCGTCCAGCCGCGGCGCCTCGCGGCCGTCAAACCAGCCCAGCTCGCGCAGCCGGGCGCGCACCGCCATGGCGGTGTAGAACATCACCCCCACGCCGGCCAGCGCGGTCGAACCGAAGGTCTCGCCCGGCAGGTTGGGATTGACGATGGCCTCGGCCGCGGGCAGTTCCGGTCCGGGCAGATGGTGGTCGGTCACGATGACCTGCATGCCACGCTGGCGGGCCGCGTCGACCCCGGCAATCGAGCTCACCCCCTGGTCCACCGTGACCAGCACGTTCGGCATCGGCGCCTCGATCTCGGCGACCAGGCCCGGACTCAGGCCGTAGCCATGGCGAAAGCGATCCGGCACCAGCCAGCGCACCCGGCGTGCGCCCAGGCTGGTCAGGGCGCGCACCGCCAGGGCCGTGCCGGTGGCTCCGTCGGCATCGAAATCGCCCACGACCAGGATGGAATCGCCTTGCATGATGGCCGCGGCCAGAATATCGGCCGCCCGGTCCAGGTTCAGCAGCCGCGGCGGCAACAAATGTTTCAGCGCATAGTCCGTCGGCTCGGTCTGGCCGCGCGCGGCGAGCACGCGGGCGACCACGGGATGCACGTCGGGCAGGCGGATCGACGGGGCCGGGCGGCGCCGGATGGCCACCGTGCGAATCATGCCGCGGCCGCCGCCCGGCGGCGCCAGAACTGCCAGGCACAAGCCGGCGTCAGTTGCCAGGCGCGAGACCGGCTGGCCAACTCCAGCATGCCGATCCGGCCCCAGCGCAGCCGCCGCCACAGCGGCGCCAGCCAGGCCGCCAGGCGCTGCAGGTTGGCCTCGGCGCTGACTTCCGGGTCGGCCGACCAGGTCACCAGACTGGCATCCGCCGGGCGGGCGGGTGCGTCGACCGGCTCGTGGCTGAGTGCCAGCCAGTCGGCCAGGGTCAGCAGATCCGGATCCAGAGAGGCCACGTGGCTGACCCGGGCCCGAACCTGATCACGCGGCGGCAGCGATCCGGGGCCCCAGAACCACAGGGCGTCGGCGTCGGCCTGGCCAAGCTGGCGGTGGTGGTGAAGCAAGACCTGGCAGTCGCTGAGCAGCCGGCGCCAGAAGCGCGCGTCCGGGCCCTCGGGCAGGACGTGGTCCAGGCTCTGCCCGGCCAGCGCCCAGGGCGGCTGAAAACGGCAGTCCGGCACCCGGTCCAGGCGCAGGTAGCCGCGTTCGGGCACCGGCAGATCAAAGTCCAGGCCGTCCTCGGCGAAGCGTTCGACGAGTTCGCCAAAAAGCGGACTGGATCGGTCCAGCCGGCCCTCGGTACGGATCCAGACGGCGTTCAGATCGGGCACCAGGCTGACCGGATCGGCCCGCATCCAGACCCCCCGGGCATCGTCCGGCGCATCGCGCATGCGGCTGACGGCGGCGGCCGAAATGTCCTGCCCGGTCAGCAACCGGGACTGGTAATTCGCCGGGTCCAGCGCGCGCGAGGAAGCGCGCGCCATCATCACGCCCAGCAGCGCCGGCGCTTGCCGGCTTTCATCGAGCAGGAAATCGAGATCGGGTATCAGAACCGTGATCACCGACGCTCACCTATCGGCGGTATACGACACCTCCACGATCTCGAACACGCGCAGCCCGTTCGGCGCCTCGAACTCGACCACGTCGCCCTCTTGCTTGCCGATCAGGGCGCGGGCCAGCGGCGCGCTGATCGCCAGGCGGCGTTCCTTGACGTCCGCCTCCAGGTCGCCGACGATCTGCCAGGTCGCTTCCTCGGCCCCGTCGATTTCCTCGAGCAGGGTGACGCGGGCGCCGAACACCACCTTGGTGCCGGCATGGATCGTGGCCACGTCGATGACGCGGGCATGACCCAGGGCGCTTTCGAGCTCCTGGATGCGGCCCTCGATGAAACCCTGCTGATCGCGGGCGGCATGGTACTCGGCGTTTTCCTTGAGGTCGCCATGCGCGCGCGCCTCGGCGATGGCCTCGATGACCGCGGGCCGCTCGACTTTTCTCAGGCGATCCAGCTCGGCCCGCAAACGGTCAGCGCCTGCGCGCGTGATCGGAATCTGGCTCATGTTGTTTCCTTGCTTGCGTAGAGCTCGGCGAGTGAGTGCACGCCGCGCTCGTTCCAGTGGTCCAGCGCGCGCAAAGTGGCACGGGCGCCGGCGATGGTGGTCGAATAATTGACTTTCTGCTGCAGGGCGGATCGACGAATCGAAAACGAGTCGGCAATGGCCTGTCGCCCTTCGGTGGTGTTGACGATGTAGTCGATTTCGCCGTTCTTGATCAGGTCGACGATGTGCGGCCGGCCCTGCGTCACCTTGTTTACATAGCCGCAGTCGACGCCGTTTTCAACCAGGAACTTCCAGGTGCCCTCGGTCGCGACCAGCGAAAAACCGCGCTCGGCCAGTTCCCGGGCGACCGGCAGCAGGATCTCCTTGTCGGCGTCGCGCACGCTCAGAAAGGCCTGCCCGGAGGCCGTGGCGTGGATTTCGACCGCCTGCTGGGCGCGGGCCACCGCGGCACCGAAGGAAAAACCGACGCCCATGGCCTCGCCGGTGGAGCGCATCTCCGGGCCGAGGATGGGATCAACCCCCTGGAACTTGATGAACGGGTACTTGGGCTCCTTGATCGAATAGAAATTGCTTTCCAGGTCGTGGGTCACGCCCTGCTCTTCCAGCCCCACGCCGACCATGCACTTGGCCGCGACCCGGGCCAGCGGCACGCCGGTGGCCTTGGCCACGAACGGCACCGTGCGCGAGGCGCGCGGGTTGACCTCGAGTACGTACAGCACATCGCCCTGCAGGGCGAACTGCACGTTCATCAGCCCGACCACGTTCAGGCCCCGGGCCATCTGCCGGGTTTGCTCGGCAATCTCGGCAATGATCTCCGGCGACAGCGAAAACGGCGGCAGGCTGCACGAGGAATCCCCGGAATGGACCCCGGCTTCCTCGATGTGCTCCATGATCCCGCCGATGATGACCCGCTCACCGTCGCAGATCGCGTCGACGTCGATCTCGATGGCGTGATCGAGAAAACGGTCGAGCAGCACCGGCGAATCGTTCGAGACCTTGACCGCCTCGCGCATGTACCGGCCCAGTTCGTCTTCGCCCTGGACGATGTCCATGGCCCGCCCGCCGAGGACGTAGGACGGCCGCACCACCAGCGGATAGCCGATTTCGCGGGCCAGCACCAGGGCCTGTTCCGGATTCCGCGCGGTCCGGTTGGGCGGCTGCTTCAGGCCCAGCTCGTTGAGCAGCTGCTGGAAACGTTCACGGTCCTCGGCCAGGTCGATGCAGTCCGGCGTGGTGCCGACGATGCGCGCCCCGGCCGCCTCCAGGTCGCGGGCCAGCTTCAGCGGGGTCTGGCCGCCGAACTGGATGATGATCCCTTCGGGCTGCTCGATCTCGACGATGGCGAGCACGTCTTCCAGGGTCAGCGGCTCGAAGTACAGGCGGTCGGAGGTGTCGTAATCGGTCGAGACCGTTTCCGGGTTGCAGTTGACCATGATGGTCTCGAAGCCCAGCTCGCGCATGGCCAGGGCCGCGTGGACGCAGCAGTAGTCGAACTCGATGCCCTGGCCGATCCGGTTCGGCCCGCCGCCGAGCACCATGATCTTGCGCTTGGCCGTCGGCTCGGCCTCGCAGGCCTCGCCCCAGGTCGAGTAGAGGTAGGCGGTGTTGGTGGCGAATTCGGCCGCGCAGGTATCGACCCGGCGATAGGCCGGGCGGATGTCTTCGCGCCGGCGCAACTGGCGGATGTCGGTCTCGGCGACCTGGACCAGCTGGGCGATGCGGGCATCGGCAAAGCCGTAGCGCTTGAGCTCGAGCAGGTGAGCCGCATCGAGTCCGGCCACGCCGGCCGCGGCGGTGCGCGCCTCGACCTGGACCAGTTCCAGGATCTGGTCCAGGAACCACGGATCGATGCGGCTGAGCATGTGCACCTCGTCCAGGCTCAAACCCCGCCGAAAGGCCTCGGCGACGTAGCGCAAGCGGTCCGGACCGGCCTCCTGCAACTCGCGGCGAACCAGCATCAACTCATCACGCCGCTCGTCGGGCTCGAACTCCACCGGATCGAGCCCGTTCAGGCCGGTCTCCAGCGATCTGAGCGCTTTCTGCAGAGACTCCTGGAAGGTCCGGCCGATGGCCATGGCCTCGCCGACCGATTTCATCTGCGTGGTCAGGCGGTCGTTGGCGGCCGGAAACTTCTCGAAGGCAAAGCGCGGAATCTTGGTGACCACGTAGTCGATGGTCGGCTCGAACGAGGCCGGCGTGGCCCCGCCGGTGATCTCGTTTTTCAGTTCATCCAGGGTATAGCCCACGGCCAGCTTGGCCGCGACCTTGGCGATCGGAAAGCCGGTCGCCTTGGACGCCAGCGCCGAGGAGCGCGACACGCGCGGGTTCATCTCGATGACGACGATGCGGCCGGTGTCCGGGCAGACCGCGAACTGGACGTTGGAGCCGCCGGTATCGACGCCGATCTTGCGCAGCACGGCGATCGAGGCATTGCGCAGCTCCTGGTATTCCTTGTCGGTCAGGGTCAGGGCCGGGGCCACGGTGA
>REEW01000044.1 GCA_007694885.1 Wenzhouxiangella sp.
CCGGTCTCGTGGTTCCAGATCGGGCGTGGATAGCCGTCGTCTCCCACCGGACCGTGGGCTGCTTCCCAGATTGCCCATTGTCCACCGGAGCGGCTCCGGTCGCCAACCGCCAGTTCGAAGTGACCCTCCTGGCGCATTGTGAACTGGATGTTCCCATCGGGGCGTCGGTTGCTCGGTCGCTCCACCGTGATCCAGCCCCGGTCCAGCTCGTAGGCATTTTCATCCTCGTAGATGTTCACGATCTGGTAGGCATGGAAGTCCACCGAATCCGGGCACCAGGCCCAGGCGCCACCAAAAAAGGTCGGGTGGAAGATCTGCAGGGCCAGGGCTTCCCAGCCGCCGGTGGAGCCACCGGCCAGCACCCGGGACCAGGGTTCGGCCACCATCCGGAACTCCGCTTCCAGGTAGGGGATGAGTTCCTGGGTGATCGCATCGCCATAGGGTCCGACGTTGGCCGAATTCACTGAATACGAGGTGTCGTAATACGGATTGGCATCCCGGATCGTGACCACGAACATGCCCGGCGCGGTTCCCGAGGTCCAGAAATCGGCGAAGCCTTCGCTGCGCCCGCTCCCTTCTTCCCCGGGCGTGAAGCCAAAAGGCGGCCGATCGCCGGGGAAGTGCCCCAGATGGAACAAGGTGGGATAGTGAACCTCGTCGGCCTCGTCGTAGCCCACGGGGAGCAAGACGTTGGCGCCAATGTACATATCCCGCCCCCAGAACTCCGAGAGCAGCTCGCTGCGGATTTTCACGTAGCGGACGTGCTCGGTGTCGCGTGGGTTGCCAAGTTCCAGCACCTCCCCATCCCGGAGGGGCTGGATCGGCGCAATGACCTGGTCCAGGGTCAGCACCACCTCGTCCAGGCCATCGGCAAAACGTTCGGGCCCGAGGCGCACGGTCACCGGCTCGGAATGAACATTCCCCGGAGAGATCCAGGGGTTCTGTCCTTCGCCGGTCTCGCGGTGCATCTCCAGCACATGGCCGTCGGCCCGGTGGAATGTGGTCCACGAACTGAGCAGGGCCTGAATCCGGTAGTCGCCTTCGGGCAACTCGGACAGGTCGGTCAGCGGATAGCCCCGCACCCCCGCGTCACCGGGCACAAGACGGAGCGTGTCACCGGCGCCCACCTCCCGGACATTCATCCCCCAGAAAGGAACCCCGGTGACGTTGACCTTGCGGCGCGGCTCGACCAGCTCTGTCGCCTCGGCATCATCGGCGTCCTCAAGGTCTTCGGCGTCCTCGACTCGGTCGATGATCACGTACAGGCGTCCCAGCAGCGGTGTCTCCATGCCCATGGCCTGCATCTCGGCGAAGGCCTCGGGGGTGAGCGTCACGCTGAACGACGGACTGGCGCGCTCGGGCCCAGCACCGGGCTCGCCGGCCACACACGCCAGCGCGGTCACCAGCAACAGCGGCGCGAAGGCCCATCGGGCCAGCAAAAGAATGGTAGGCATAAGAAAAACCCCTCGAGTTACATGCACCTTATTCGGGCAGGTGCAGCACAGGCGGGTCAACGAACGGCCGGATGCCGAACTCGGGGTAGACCTCGGCCGGGAAATAGACCTGTCCACTGGCGACCGTCATGCTCACCTGCTTGATCGCCTTCAGATCCACCGTCGGATCGCCTGGCACCAGGAAGAAGTCGGCCAGGTAGCCCGGCTTGATCAGGCCCAGCTCATCGTCGACACCCAGGTAGCCGGCCATGCCAAGGCTGGCCCAGGCCAGGATCTCGGCCGGCTGCATGCCGATTTTCTGGTACAGCTCGAGCTCGCGGTGATAGCTCAGCCCGCCGCCGAGGTCGGTGCCCGGCACCATGACGATGCCGCGCTCGCGCATCTTGCTCAAGGTGGCGATGATCTGGTCAAAAGCGCCGCGGTAGGCGGCGTCTTCTTCCGGCGAGGCAATGCTGGCCATGGCGCTGCGGGCACTGCGCTGCACGGCCACCGGCATGTGGTCGATGATGTCGACCGCACCGGGGTCGACCTCGCCGTTGCGCGACAGCAAGAGGCGTTCGTGAATGGCCAGGGTCGGGTCGATGCTGACACCGCGCTCGACCATGGCATTGATGCTGTCTTGCACCGGTTCAGACGCCAGGTCCAGTCCAGGCAGGCGCTGCAGGGCGGTCAGGCGCAGCAGCGTGCGGGTGTCTTCGTCCGGCTCCAGCACCCAGCCCAGCATGAGCTGGTTGATGTGGATGATCTCGTCATAGCCGGCCGCGATCATGGCATCGGCATTGGTGAAGGCCGGGATGTGGCCGGTCACGCGCAGCCCGTGGGCCCGGGCTTCGGCAATCACCGCCGGGATCCACTCCGGGTGCATGGAGTTGTAGATCTTGATCTGATGGAAACCGCCGCGCTCGGCGTACTCGACCACGGCAGCCACGGCTTCCTCCTGAGTGGACACCAGCTTGCCGTTGTTGGAGTTGAACGGACTGCGTCCCTCGATGAAGGCGCTGCGATAAACGCGCGGGCCGGCCACCTGTCCGGACTCGATGCCGGCGATCAGGGCATCCAGCACCTCGTTGTTGTTGCCCATGTCGCGCACGCTGGTGACACCGGCCAGGATGTTGAGCATGGCCGCGGTTTCACCAAGGTGGCCGTGCATCTCGAACATGCCCGGCAACAGGGTGCCGCCGGCGCCGTCGATCTCGGCCTCGCCAGGCGCCGTGGGCTGATCCAGCGCCTCGATGGCCGCTATGCGATGACCGCGTACCACTACCGATACCGGCTCGCTCAAGTCTTCAGTGCGTGGGTCGAATACGCGCACGTCACGGATGCGCAGGCCACCGTCGAAGCTGCGGGCATGGCGGGCCTGCATGGCCGCAAAGCGCTCGGCACCATAGTCGGCGGCACGTTGGCGCAGCCGTTCGTCCTCGTCTTCGAAGCCCTGCGCCAGTATGCTGAAGCGCGGGCTGATGATGCCGAAAAAGCGTTCGCCGTCCATCAGGAAATAGGTGGGATTGAGGCTGGTCCCGGACAAAGCGTAGGCGGTGATCTCCCGGGTGTGCCCGTTGCCGGTAACGCTCAGCTGCTCGAGCTCGGTGAGACGCAATTCACCGCCGGGCAGCGCGGCCACGCTGCGCGACTCGCTGGCCAGCAGCACCCGGGCGGCAATGGCCAGGCTGTACGGGCTGGCATTCTGAGGCACGTAGAGCGCTGGCGACGCCAGACGGGTCTCGGTCTGTCCCGTGGTGTCTTGCCAGCGCGCACTGCCGTTGTCGACCGCCAACCACTCATCAACCGGGTTACCGAAAGTAGTGTGGCCCTCGATGCGCCAGGCTACCGGGAAGCCCTCGGCATCAAGCTCTACGCGCTCAGCCAGGGTCGGCCCGCGGCCGTTGTTGCGAAACTCGTAGTCGATTTCGAAACTCTTCGCGCCGCGGCGCACCTCGAGCTGACCAACCGGCGTGCCCGAGGCGAGCACGGTGAACGACGCGGTCTGATGGGCGTGCGCCCCGGCTTCGGCGGCAGCCGGGAGCGGAGCCGCGAGGGCCAGGATCAGGATCGGAACAACAAACGAGATACGGCGCATGGCCCTGCTTCTCCGGAAACGAAAGCTGCAGGATACGGCAAGCCAAGCCCCGGTGCCATCGGCTCCTGCCCGCCCAAACCGAAACCCCGGTCACCCGTCGGGCACACGAGGAGACCGCCCGACACCTGTTGATGGTGTTCACCTGGCTGCCCAGCCTCGGTTTGCAAGCATCCTCGCCATGGCCCCGGCGAAAAACGCGGGCCGGGCACCGCTACTCCGGAGCCACGCGTCGGAAGCGGACATCCCGGTAGTAGGACGCGGGGTAAAGACCAACCTGCAGCAATTCCGGGCGAAGCGTCCAGCGCACTTCCATGGCGCCCGCGCCGCCATCGGCAGCGCGGGTAAAGTACATGAACTTTTCACGCTGGGCCTGGTTGCGGTACCGGGCACGCCAGGTATCGTGATGCCAATGCTCGAGGTCCAGCAGGGTGTGACCGTCCTCGAAAAACTCCACGCTCAGGCCGTCGTGGTCATTGGCAAAGACCCGGGCGGTGCCGTACAGATCATCGTGGTACTCGCCGATCAGCTGTGCCGAAGTCAGGCTGGGCTTGGTTCCGGTCTGGCGCTGTTCGTGGATCGCTTGTCGTTCCGCCTGAACCTCGGCGTAACGTTCACGGTACTCGTCATGAAGATCGGCAGTCCAGTCGGTTTCCGGTAGATCGGCAATCCGATCGATGATGGTGTTGACCACGGCTGTCCGGTAGGTTTCGAAAGTGTTGGTGACCACCACGATCCCCAGGTCGAGCTCGGGCACCATGACCAACAGCGTGTTGAAGCCATCGGTCGCCCCGCCATGCTGCAGCAGCTGGAAACCCTGGTAGTGATTCATGGACCAGCCCAGGCCGTAGGCTCTGACCGGCTCGGTACGATCACTTCGATCCAGAACAACCTGCGGGCTGTGCATTTGCGCCATCACCTCTTCGCTGAACAAGCGTTGTCCTGCGTACACGCCCGGCTCACCGAGCTGCAGGCGCAGCCACTGCACCATGTCCTGCACAGAGGCATTGACTGAAGCCGCCGGCGCCACGTTATCGAAGTTGCGCCGCTCGATAGTCACCAGCTCACCATCGATTTCCTGATGCGGATACGCGATATTGGTATCACCTGCGGCGAATTCGGTAATGGAGGTATTCGAGCGGTTCATGTTCAGCGGAGAAAAAAGTCGTTCATGGACGAGTTCTTCCCAGGTTTGCCCGGTAATCGCCGCGGCCACTTCGCCGGCAACCGAGTACATGACGTTGCTGTACACGTAGCGGGAACGGAAAGGCGCTTCGGGTCGGTGGTATCGCATCTGCCGGATCACGGCTTCGCGCGAGGCCTGCGGCATGAACTGAAGCCGGTTGCCGGTCATGCGGCCCACCCCCACCTGATGACTCAAGAGGTCACGAATGCGGACTTCGCGGGTCACGCAGGGATCCTTGAGTCGGAACCAGGGCAGGTGATCAACGACCCGGTCATCCCAGCCCAGTTCGCCGGCATCGACCAGGGATGCGAGCACCGCGGCGGTCATGGCCTTGGTGATCGAAGCCACCCCGAACAGGGTGTCCGGATCCACCGCCCGGTCGCGATCCTGGTGCAAACGTCCGTACCCGGCCAGATGGATGACCGCATCGTCATGCACCACGCCGACGGCCATTCCCGGAATCCCGAACCGCTCACGACCGGCTTCAATGGTCTCGGCCAGGCCTTCCAGACTTGATGCCGGCCGAGAATCGGGCCGACCGTCGGACGCGGCCAGGGCGCTGCAGGCAGGCAGCAGCAGGATCAGCGGCAACAGCAAACCCGGGAGTGACTTGGCGGCAAACATGGACATTCTCCAGCAAGAGGGGACAGCGGCCTTGTGACCGCTGCTGCCGCCACCGTACCTCAAACCAGCCCGGAACCCGGTTTTGCCGACCGTACGGCAAGCCAGGGTCAAGACCCCGCCGTCAACCGGCCACCGAACCCTGGGCGCCCTCCGCGCCGGCATCGGCGGTTTCTCTACCCAGCGAACGATCCCGGGCAATGTAGAGATACACCGCCGGCACCACGAACAGGGTAAACGCCGTTCCGATGGTCATGCCCGAGGCAATGACCAGGCCGATGGCAAAGCGCGAACCGGCGCCGGGGCCGGAGGCCAGCAGCAGCGGGATCATGGCCAGCACGGTCGCGGCGGTGGTCATGAGAATGGGCCGCAGACGGATGGATGCGGCTTCTTCGATGGCTTCACGTTTGCTCTTGCCCTCGTCCTGGAGCTGGTTGGCGAACTCCACGATCAGGATGCCGTGCTTGGCGATCAGGCCGATCAGGGTCAGCAGGCCGACCTGGGTGTAGATGTTGAGACTGGTAAAGCCCAGCGAAACGAAGATCAGCGCGCCGCAGATGCTCATCGGCACGGTCATCAACATGATGATGGCGTCACGGAACGACTCGAACTGGGCCGACAGGACCAGAAAGATCACGATCAACGCGAAGAAAAACGTGACAACCAGTTGCTGGCCCTCGGTCTTGAGCTGGCGCGACTGGCCGGCATAGTCGATGTTGTAGGTGCGCGGCAGAATCTCGGCGGCGGCCTCTTCGAGAATCTCCAGCGCCTCGCCCAGGCTCACGCCCGGGCGCGGCACGCCGGAAATCGTCACCGCGTTGAGCTGCTGGAAGCGCCTGAGCTGCTGCGGCTGAACCGAGGGTTCCAGATCGATCAGGCCGGCCATCTGCACCAGTTCGCCTTCGCGATTGCGGGTATAGAAATCCCCGACCTGCTCGGGATTGAGGCGCTCGGCGCGCTTGACCTGCGGTATGACCCGGTAGGAGCGGTTGTCCATGGCGAACCGGCCGACAAAGCCACCGGAGAGCATGGTCGCCAGGTCGCCGGAGATCTGATCCATCTCCACGCCCATGAGCGCGGCCTGGTCGCGGTCGATGCGGATGTTCTGCTGGGGCTTGTCGATGTCGAGATCGGAGTTGACGAAGATGAAGCGGCCCGACTCCATCGCCCGCTCCATCAGCTGGCCGGCGAAGTTCTCCAGGTTCTCGAACGGCTCGGTCGAGCCGATCACGAATTCCACCGGCGGCCCGCCGCCGCCCGGCGAGGGCAGATCCGGCGGCACCACGGCGAACGCGCGCACCCCGGGGATCGCCTCGACGAAGGGCTGGACGATGTCGTCGAGCACCTCTTGGGTGGACTTGTCGCGCTCGTCCCAGGGCTTGAGCACGATGCCGGCGATGGCCTGGTTGGTCGCGCCGATCCCGCCGCCGCCAAAGCCGTTGATCAGGAAGATGCCTTCGATCTCGTCGGTCTGCTCGCCGAGCCGGTCCAGTCGTCGGGTATTGCGCTCGAGGTAGTCCAGGGTAGCGAAGGGGTCGGCTTCCATGATCGAGAACAGAAAGCCCGAGTCCTCGGGCGGCTCCAGTTCCGATTCGCTGGTGACGAACAGGAAATAGCACGAGACCAGCACGATCACGCCGAAGGTCGCCAGGACATGGCGATGATCCAGCCAGCCGTGCAGGTGGGATCGATAGCCCTGCCTGAGTTGCCCGAAGCGCTGATCCAGCCAGGCGGCAAACTTCGGCCGGGACGCCGTGCGGCGCGAGCGCAGGATGCGCGAGCACAACATCGGCGCCAGGGTCAGGGCAACCACGCCGGACAAAACCACGGTTGCGGCCAGGGTGAAGGCGAACTCGATGAACAGGGTGCCGGTGAGTCCGCCGACGAAACCGATCGGCAGGAACACCGCGACCAGCGTGGTCGACATCGCCACGATCGGCCAGGCCAGCTGACGCGCCCCGGCGATGGCCGCCTCGATTCTGGACTTGCCGCCTTCCATCTGGCGCTCGATGTTCTCGAGCATGATGA
The DNA here is from genome assembly GCA_007694885.1 of Wenzhouxiangella sp. Classification (GTDB taxonomy): domain Bacteria; phylum Pseudomonadota; class Gammaproteobacteria; order Xanthomonadales; family Wenzhouxiangellaceae; genus Wenzhouxiangella. Next base: position 7,364 of record REEW01000044.1, read on the forward strand.
TGGCGTCGTCGACCACGATACCGATGGCCAGAACCATGGCCATCAGGGTCAGCAGGTTGATCGAAAAGCCCATCAGCAGCATCAGGAAAAAGGTCCCGATCAGCGACAGCGGCACCGACAGCGCCGGGATGATCGCGCTACGGGCCGAACCGAGAAAGGCGTAGATGACCAGCACCACGATCACCAGCGCCAGGAAGATGGTGAACACCACCTCGTCGATGGCGCTTTCGATGTACTCGGCCGAGTCGTAGGAGATGGTCGCTTCCAGACCCTCGGGCAACTGCGGGATGATCAGTTCATCCCAGACCTGACGGACCTCGGCGATCACTTCCAGGGCATTGGCGTCGGGTGCGACTTCGACCCCGATGAACACCGCATCAAGACCGTTGTAGGTCACCGAGGCATCAAAACTTTCCGGACCCAGTTCGACCTCGGCGATGTCCTCGAGTCGGACCAGCGAGGCGTTGTCGCCGCGAACGACCATGCGCTGAAAGTCTTCAACCGACTGCAGGTCGGTGTCGGCGGTCAGGTCCACGCTGATCATCTGGCCGCGGGTCCGGCCAACCGCCGAGAGCACGTTGTTGGCCATCAGTACGCGGCGCACGTCCGAGCCGGTGACACCCAGCGAAGCCATGCGCTCCGGATCCAGCCAGATGCGCATGGCAAAGGTGCCGGCGCCGAGAATTTCGGCCTGCTGCACACCCGGGATCGTGGCCAGCTGCGGCTCGACCTCGCGGACCAGGTAATCGGTGATCTGGCTGTCGTCGAGGATATCGCTGAAAAAAGACAGATACATGGCCGCCACCTGCTCGCCCACCGACAGCTCCACCACCGGGTCCTCGGATTGTTCGGGCAGCTCGGAGCGCATCTTGTTGACCTGGGCGGCGATCTCGGTCAGCGCATCGTTGGGGTTGGCGTCCAGGCGCAGGTAGGCCTGGATGATGGAGACCCCGGACACCGAAGTCGAGACCAGGTAATCGATGCCCTCGGCCTGGGCCACCTCGCGCTCCAGCGGCGTGGTGATGAAGCCCTGGACCAGGTCGGCGTCGGCGCCGATGTAGGTGGTGGTGACGGTGACCACCGCGTTCTGGATTTCCGGAAACTGGCGCACGTTCAGATCGAACAGGGCGCGCAGGCCCAGCAGCAGGATGAACAGGCTGACAACGAGGGCCAGCACCGGCTTGTTGATGAAAACGTCGGTGAATCGCATGCGCGCTGACGCCCTTAGCCGTTCCCGGGACGCGGGTCGGCGTCCTCGGTCGGGCGGCTGTCCTCGTCGTTGTCGATCCTGACCCGGCTGTCGTTTTGCAGCTTGAGCAGGCCGGAGGAGGCGACCTCGTCTCCGACTTCCAGGCCGTCGCGGATAGCGATCAGGTCGCCCCGGGTGATCCCGGTGCGAACGAATCGCTGCACCACCCGCTTGTCGTCATCCTCGCCTTCGACCACGAACACCGAGTCGCCGTAGGTGGAAAACCGCAGCGCGGTCTGGGGCACCACGATGCGCTCCTCGGCCTCGCCCAGGGCCAGCTCGACGCGCCCGAACATGCCCGGGCGCAGGCGCTCCCCGGCGTTGTCCAGGGTCGCCTGCACCCTTACCGTGCGGGTGCTTTCGCTCAGCCGCGGTTCAACCGCGCTGATCTGCCCGGCAAAGGATTCGTCGGGATAGGCGTCGACCGCCACGGCGACCTCCAGTCCGTTGTCCAGCAGCGGCAGCCTGCGCTGCGGCAAGGTGAAGTCGATGAAGATCGGGTCCAGCGATTGCAGGCTGACGATGGCCGTGCCCGGCGAAATGTACTGGCCCGGATTGACCTGGCGGATCCCCGCTCTGCCGGAAAACGGGGCTTTCAGCGTCTTCTGGTCGATCACCGCCTGAGCGGCGGCCACGGCAGCCCGGGCCTGCTCGGCTTCGCTCTCGGCCCGGTCCAGCTCGGCACGCGACACCGACTGCTGCTCAAGGAGCTTTTGCTGGCGGGAAAGGTCGAGTTCGGCCAGGCGCAGTGCCGCCGCCAGCCGCGCCAGTTCCGCCTCGTCGGCCCGGGTATCGAGCGAGACCAGGCGCTGTCCGGCCTCGACCTGCTGGCCGTTTTCGAAGTGGATCTCGCGCACGATGCCGCCGATCTCGACGGTCAGTTCGGCTCCCTTGACCGGTGCGAAGGTTCCGACCGCCTCGGTGGTCGGGGTCCAGCGCTCGCTGCGCGCTTCGCTGGTACTGATCGTCACCACCTCGGGTTCCATGGTGTCGAACACTTCGCTGATGATCTGGTCAACGAAGGCCTTGTAGCCGAAGATGCCGCCGAACAGCAGCGCCGTGAGGACCAGCATCAGGATCATGCGTTTGTTCATCGGAAATGCGCTCCAGGCGTCGCCAGCCCGCGCTGCGGGTATCTAGGATTCGGCATGAATCACCTCGCGCTCGATCCGCGCCACCAGGCCGTCCAGCGCCGTCCCATCGTCGAGATCGAACAACGGCTGCCAGCCCAGTCCGTTGAGCACGGCCTGGACGTGGTGGTGCAGCAGGCGGGTCGGATCCTCGATACCCAGGCCGGCCAGCATGCCGCGGGTTTGCTGCATCGACTGGATGCCGGCAGACAAGCCCCAGGGGCCGAGCATCAGCTCTTGCGGCGTGAGTCGACCAGAGACCAGTTCACCGTCGGCGATGGCCTGGCTGACGATACCGGTGACCGCGGCCGCGGGCGCTTCCAGTTCGACTTGCAAGGCCTGGCGGCGATCCGGTGACGCGCTTTCCCACACCACCTCCGTGAACACGTACTGCAAGAGCCGGGCAAACCCGGGATGTTGGCGATTGAATGCATGATCGACCACGCTCAGGGCAAACATGCGATCCCGCGTTCCGGCCTGCCACGACGCGGCACGGCAAAACTGCTCGGCATGCTCACGCATGCGCTGGGTTGCCAGGGCGACCAGCAGATCTTCCTTGGAGGCGAAATGCTGGTACAGCGTGCCGGTTGCATAGTCGCAGGCCCGGGCCAGACGGGCCATTTGCAGGGTCAGCAAGCCCTCTTCACGAATCAGGCGCCGAGCGGTGCTCAAAAACAGTTCTTCCCGGGCCTGGACTTCACGTTGCTTGCGTTCGCGGGTTCCCATGGGCACTCCGGCAGCGGTCAGGGGAGCAGATTCTGGCACTTTTTTGAACCAGATTCAATATCCGATAGCCGTCCATTTTGTGAATAATGGATGATTCTTTTGTGAAGATGGGGGGCTGATCGGTCGACCGCAGGGCCGGCGACATGGTCATGGCGCCCCTGGCCGGCGACATGGTCCTGGTTTCCGCCCTCGCTGCGGGCTGGATATTCCTCGCTGTTTGCCGCCCCGAGCGTCCGGCTAGCGGGCCGGGGCTGAAAAGTCGCGGTGCCAGTCAAGCAGCGTCTGGCGAACCCGGTAGGGACAGTTGATCAGGGCCAGTCCGCAGCCGTACATGCGCCCCAGGCGCTGCTCCGGGGCAAACTCCAGACGCAGGTCCAGCCAGCGCTCCGGGGACAGACCCAGACGGTCCGGCAGTTCGGCCAGAGAGATCTCCCGGCCTTCGATCATCGGGTACCAGACCAGGTAAACCCCGTGGGCGAACAGCCGAACGGCCCGCTCCAGCGAGGCTGTCAGGTCATCCATCTCGGTCTTCAGTTCCCATGGGGGGTCGATCAGCACCAGGCCGCGGCCGCCGGGCGGCGGCAACACCTTGCCGATCTGTTCATAGCCGTTGCCCAGGCGCAGCCTGACCTGGGGATCGCCGTCGAAGCGCGTCTTGAGAGCCTTTTGCTCGGCCGGATGGAGTTCGCACAGGACCAGTTTGTCGTTGGGCCTGAGCAGCCGCCGGAAGATCATGGGGGATCCGGGGTAGCGTTCGAGCGCGCCGGCGGGATTGAAACTGCGCACCAGCTCCAGGTAGGCCTGCATCAGTGGATCGAGGTCGCGCAGCGGCCACCAGCGGCCGATGCCGGAAGCATATTCGCGGTTCTTCTGCGCGACCGGATCGGCCAGATCGTACAGCGCGGGCCCGGCGTGGGTGTCGACGAACTGGATAGCGCGCGGTTTTTCCTGGAGCGCGCGGATCAGGGCGATCAGGACCGCGTGCTTGAACACATCGGCCGGATTGCCGGCATGGAAACCGTGGCGATAGCTCAACACGCAGGCACCTGAACGGGCTTGAACAGGGCTCCAGTATAAAGAGGCCGACCCGGCGAAACCTCCCCGGCCGGAAATGGTCTGACAGACCGATCACGCCTGCGATTTACAGTATCCACGGTTTCACTACGTTGAGAATGATGATGCGCACTACCAAAACCTTGAATTCGATTGTTTTCATCGCCGCACTGGCTGCCCTGGCACTGCTGGTCACATCCCCCATTTCAGCCAAGCCCGGCTGGTCGCACCCGGTGCTTGGTGACCTGACCCTGAGTAGCGAACAGCAGGAGCAGATCAGCAATCTCAGGAGTGCGTTCCGCGACCAGTTCAAGTCCCTGGACTGGTCGGTAGAGGAAGGCGGTCATGCACCGGAGACCCTGCAGCAGGCGCGCGAGTTGCGCATGGCCCTGCGCGAGGAAATCCGTGACGTACTGACCGATGAGCAGCGCGAGGCGATGGACTCGGCCCGACGCGGCTGCCCCCATCACGGCAAGGCCGCGCCGTCGCGCGTCGACCCGTCGCCGACCAGGACGCTGTTTTTGTAGGAACGCGTCTTTTGCAGGAGCGCGGCAAGCGGATTGCGCGCTTGCCGCCCTGCGACCCGCCTCCGCAGCGCGGGCGGGTCGTTCGGCGATCGACAGCCACTGCATCTGCTACAGTCTTCGGCCGGCATCATGATCTTCGGATACAGGCCTTCGTATGCATCTGAACATCGGCGTTGACAACCTGCACTGTGCCGGCTGCGTCCGGCGCCTGGAAACGGCGCTTCAGAAGTCCGATGCGCGCGAGGTCAGCGTGGACCTGGCCGGTCGGCGCGTGGATCTGGAGTGGCCGTCGGCCCAGCCGGTCCCCGAACTGGTCGAACATCTGGACTCCGCCGGCTTCCCGGTTCATCGGGCCGAAGCCGTTCTCGATATCGAGGGCATGCACTGCGCGTCCTGTGTGGGACGCGTCGAGCAGGCCTTGCAGCGCCTGCCAGGGGTTCTCTCGGCCACGGTCAACCTGGCCAGCGCCGAGGCGCGGGTCGAGTGCGTCGAGGGCGCGGTATCGAGCGCGGATCTGCGGCAGGCGGTCGAGCAGGCCGGTTACGCAGCACACCTGCCCGAATCAGGCCCGGATTCGGAGAAAGAAGACCGACGAGCCGCCGAGACCCGCAGTCTCAAGCGCCGCTTCGGACTGGCCCTGGCGCTGACCGTGCCGGTCTTTATCCTGGAGATGGGCAGCCACTTCATCCCGGCGCTGCATCACTGGATTCACGCCACCCTGGGCACCTTCAACCTGCACCTTTTGCTGTTCGTGCTGACCAGCGTGGTGCTGTTTGGACCCGGGCGGATGTTCTTCCGGATCGGACTGCCCAACCTGGTCCGCGGCCATCCGGACATGAATTCGCTGGTCGCGCTGGGAACCGGCTCGGCCTGGGCCTATTCGGTGGTTGCCACATTCGCCCCCGGCGTCATGCCCGAGGGCACCGCCAACGTCTACTACGAGCCGGCCGCGGTGATCGTCACCCTGATTCTGCTCGGTCGCCTGCTCGAAGCCCGGGCCAAGAGCCGCACCGGTACCGCCATCGAACGCCTGCTCGGCCTGCAGGCCCGAACCGCGCGCATCGAGCGCGGCGATCAGGTCGTGGACGTCGCCGTCGACGACGTTCGACGCGGCGACCGGGTTCGGATCCGGCCCGGCGAGACCGTCCCCGTCGACGGAAACGTCGTCGACGGCGAGTCGCGGATCGATGAGTCCATGCTGACCGGCGAACCCGATCCGGTCCGGCGCGGCGCCGGCGACAAGGTGGTGGGTGGCACGGTCAACCAGAACGGGCGCCTGGTGATCGAAGCGACCGACCTGGGCTCCGACGCGGTGCTGGCCCAGATCGTGCGCATGGTCCAGAAAGCCCAGGGGGCAAAGCTGCCGATCCAGGCCCTGGTCGACCGGGTCACCGCCTGGTTCGTGCCCATGGTCATGGGCGTGGCACTGCTCACCGCCGTGATCTGGCTGGTGTTCGGTCCGCAACCGGCGCTGAGTTTTGCCCTGGTCAACGCGGTGGCCGTGTTGATCATCGCCTGTCCCTGCGCCATGGGCCTGGCCACACCGACCTCGATCATGGTCGGCACCGGCCGCGGGGCCGAGAACGGGATTCTGTTTCGCGGCGGCGACGCTCTGCAGCAGCTGCGCTCGGTGCGCGTGGTGGCGCTGGACAAGACCGGCACGATCACGCATGGCCGGCCCGAGGTGACCGATCTGGTCGCGCTGGGCGATCTGAGCGAAGACGAACTGCTGCGACTGGCGGCCTCGGCCGAGCAGGACTCGGAACACCCGCTGGCCCGCTCGATCACCGACGCGGCCGCCCAGCGCGGCATCGAGCCGGCCGCGATCGGCAACTTCGACTCCGAACCCGGGAAAGGTATCAGCGCCGAGGTCGAAGGGCGCAGGGTGCGGATCGGCACCCGCAACTGGCTGACCGCAGCCGAGGTGGACTGCAGCGCGGCCGACGAGCAAGCCGATGAACTCTCGGCGCGGGCCCGCACCCCGGTGCTGGTCGCGGTCGACGGCCGCCTCGCCGGCATCCTCGGGATCGCCGACCCGATCAAGGACGGCAGCGCCCGCGCCATCCGGGCGCTGCACGAACAGGGCCTGGAAGTGGCCATGATCAGCGGCGATCGACGCCGCACCGCCGAGGCGATCGCCGCCGAACTCGGCATCGATACGGTCATCGCCGAAGTCCTGCCCGAAGGCAAGGTCGAGGCCGTCCAGTCGCTGCGCCGGCGCCACGGTCGCGTTGCGTTCGTCGGCGACGGCATCAACGACGCTCCGGCCCTGGCCGAGGCCGAGGTCGGCATCGCCATCGGCACCGGCACCGACGTGGCCATCGAATCGGCCGACGTGGTGTTGATGGCGGGCGACCTGAACAAGGTGCCGACCGCGATCGCCCTGTCGCGGGTCACCCTGCGCAACATCCGCCAGAACCTGTTCTGGGCCTTTGCCTACAACACCGCCCTGATCCCCGTGGCTGCCGGCGTGCTCTACCCGGCCTTCGGGCTGCTGCTCTCGCCCATGCTCGCCGCAGTGGCCATGGCCTGCTCCAGCCTGTTCGTGGTCGGCAACGCGCTTCGTTTGAAACGCCTGCCGCTGGTCGGCGCCTGAGGCAGAATCGCGCTCAGTAGCCCTCGGCCCAGCCGAGGCGGCGCGGATCGGTGGCACCGTGCAGGCGTCCGGTTGCAGGGTCGCGCCAGACAATCTGCATCGAACCGGTCGACCAGAAATACGGCCCCAGGTCGTTCAGGCCCAGGCCGGATTGACGGATGCCGGAGCGCACCTCGTCGCCGATCCGGGACTCGATGTCGATCCGGGCCTCGTTGTTGCGCCAGGCCCAGAAGCGCGGCGCGGCCGCGGCATCGACCGGGTCCATGCCCCAGTCCAGAATGTTGACCAGCACCTGGGTGACCGGCTGGGGCGGCATTCCGGGCGAGCCCATGGCCAGCCAGGGCACGCCGTCGCGTTCGACCATGACCGCGGTGATCGGCAGCACCAGGCGGCGGCCCGGACCCTCGGTGAACGCCCGTGCGGTGGAACCCGAAGCGGCCACGCCGTCGATGAACACGCCCGGAGCGCCGCCGTGGCCGGTGTGCAGCAGCGAAAACCAGTTGCCATCGGCATCGACGATGACGTTGTGATCGCTGCCCATGCTCTCGGGCGAGTCGCCGTCCCCGGAATCGGGCGCGGCCAGGCTCACGCCGGGCTGGCGCATGGTCTGGCGGACCAGTTTCGCGGCCATCTCGCCGTAGGCCGGATCGGTCCAGACGTCGATCGGCACCTGCATGGCCAGCGGGTCGTTGATCGCCAGACGGGTCTCGTCGCTGGCCCGCCCGAATACCCGGGCCATGATTTCCAGGGTCTCGGCCGATTCACTGTAGTGGTCACGACCGGCCAGGTCGAAATGCTCGAGCATGTTCAGGCTCAGGCCGACAAAGGCCCCGCCGGTATCCGGGGGCGCCGAGCCGACCAGGGTGTGCTCTCCGTAGCGGAACCGGACCGGCTCCTGCCACTGGACCTGGTACTCGGCCAGATCTTCAGGTGCCACGCAGTGGCCGCCCGATCGGGCCGCCTCGACGAACTTGTCGGCCCAGGCGCCGGTGTACATGTAATCGGCGCCGTGCTCGGCCAGCGCCTGCAGGTGCTCGGCCAGGGCCGGCATCTTCCAGCGTTCACCGACCGGGACCAGGAACCCGTCGGGCATGTAGAAATCACGCGCTTCGGCGTTGCTGACCAGGCTGCTTTCCTGGCCGGTCTGGAGCGAATGGTAGTTGATGCCGTACATGAAGGAACTGACCTCGACGCCTTGTTCAGCAGCCGCGATCGCCGGGCCCAGGTAGTCGGCCCAGTCCAGCGTGCCCCAGCGCTGGGCCAGGGCGTCGAGCGCCCGGACCACCCCGCCGATGGAGACCGCCGACGGATCACCCTCACCGCAACGGCTGGCCAGGGGACGCTGGCCGACGCCGCTGATGACGTGATACTGACCGGTCTCGGCCTCGAAGTAGATGGCCGACATGGTCCCGAAATGCGAGACCTGGTGATAGTCGACCACGTGCTGCAGGAACACCGAGGTGATCATCGCATCGACCGCGTTGCCGCCACCGCGCAGAACATCAAGCGCAGCCTCGGTAACAATGGGCAGCTGGGTGCTGACCATGACCGAATCGCCCACCGCACCGGGCTTGGGGCCCTGGTTCAGGCGTGGATCGGCAGCCTGGGCAGCGGCGACCGGCAGGACCAGCGACAGCAGGAAAACGGACACTTTGCTCATGGTGATCAACCTCGACGGCGAATGAAAAAAACGTCGTTCATCTTACCGTTGCCGCCGAACAACCGGGAAACCATCCCGCCGCTCCACGGGACGCGTTCAGCGAGGAAGCGTTGATGCTGTTGACAAAAGAATGGGCGAGACCTCAATCCGGCCGGGTCCGGCCGGCCTGCCGGAACACATCGACCGTGCGCTGCCAGGCCGGCAGGGTCGGCAAGGCGTCCACCGCCAGGGAATACTTGCGCTGCCAGTTGGGCTGCTCCGGACCGGTTCCGGGCCGATTGGCCGGTTCGCGTTCGGCCAGGATATCCTCGAGCTGGACCATGACCAGACGACACGGCGTGGCCGCGAGAAAGCGGTGGACCGCGTCGATCCGATCCTCCAGCGAGTCTGTTCGCGGCGCCGTGCCGGCATCGACGAGGGCTGCCTGCAACAGCTGCCGCTCATCGGTCGCCGAGGGCTTGTCGTGCGCATCCCCCGTCTCGGCCGCAGCCCCCGGCTCCAGCCATTCGGCCAGGGTCGGCAGGTCGTGGGTGCCGGCACAGACGCAGGCCAGTTCGGGGTAGGTCTGCGGCCGCCGGAACAGGCCGTCGGGATAGCGCTCGAAGCGCAGCACCCGGGTGGACAGCACGGCCGCCTCGGCCAGGCGTTGGCTGAAGTCCTCGGGCACGGTGCCCAGGTCCTCGCCGATGACCAGGCACTGCTGGCGCCGGCTGCATTCGGCCAGAATCGCCAGCAGCTGGGCGCGCGGATAGGCCAGGTACGCACCATCCTGCCCAGTCAGACCGCGCGGTACCCAGAACTGGCGTTCCAGACCGATCACGTGGTCGATGCGCAGCCCACCGACACCGGACATGGCCGCATCCAGCAGGTCGCGCCAGGGCCGAAAACCGCGCTCGGCCAGGACTTGCGGCCGCCATGGCGGCAATCCCCAGGCCTGACCCTCGGCGGCAAACGCGTCCGGCGGGGCACCGATCTCGGCGTCCAGCGCCACCAGTTCACGGTCCCGCCAGACCTCGGCCCCGCCCGGGTCCGAGCCCAGGGCAAGATCGGCGATCAGGCCGATGGACATGCCGGCCGCCAGGGCCTGATCCTGCGCGCTGCCCAGCTGCTCGCTGGCCAGCCACTGCAGGTACATCGGAAACAGGACCTCGTTGGGGTAGCGAGCGCGGAAATCCCGCAACGCCCCGGGATCCCGGTCGCGGTAGCAATCCGGCCAGCAACGCCAGCCTCCCGGATGAGTCGAAAGCAGGCGCCGGTCCAGCGCTTCGAACAGGGCGAAATCCTCCAGCGCTTGCCCGGCCTGCTCGCGGAACGCGCTGAAGTCGGCAAAGCGCTCATTCGACCGGCCGGCACAACGGTCCATGAACTCGCCGAACAGCATCCGCAGGACAGGCATCTTCAGGGCCGCCACGGCCGGGTAATCGACCCGTGACGCCAAGCGCAGCGCGGCCAGTCGTTGCTGGAAGTCCGGCTGGTCGATGAATCGGCGGGCCGTTGCCGAATACTCAAGCTCGGCCACCGCGCTGACATTGATATACAACGGGTTCAGAAACAATCGACTGGAGGGAGAGTACGGCGAGCAGTGGGCCGGACGAGCACCGAACAGCGCGTGCACTGGGCTGAGCAGCACGGCCGCGGCCCCGGCCTGTCCAGCCCGTACAGCCAGTTCGGCCAGATCACCGAAGTCACCGATGCCCCAGTTGCGATCCGAGCGCAGACCGTACAGCTGGACGCTGATAGCCCAGGCTTTTTGGCCGCTCCCCAGGCCAGGCGGCAGGTAGCAGGCTGCATCGGAGACCGGCTCGGGCGCGGACCACTCCGGCGTCGGGCCCAGGGCCTGGAGGAGGCGTTCGAGACTGTCCTCGCCGACCGCCGTCCAGTGACCGGCAATGTCGTGGTAGCCGGCCGCCAGACCGCAGCGCTCGGCCCGTCTGGCCAGGGACTTCGAACTCATGGCCGGTCCACGAGCAGCACGACCGAACCGGCGGCCACTTCCACAGCCCCTGCCACGGGCTGCGCGTTCGGTGCCGGAAAGCCGCTGGCGCTGGCCGTGTCCAGGACCCGGTGCCAGGTGCCGAATTCCGCTTCCGGCAGCTGCCAGGACAAGGCGGCATCCCCGCCGTGCAGGATCCAGAGGACTCGGCGCGGGTGGGAGGGGTTGCTGATTTCGCAGATCAGGCTTCGGTTCTCCAGATCGTGCCAGTCGCCGGGACCCATGCGTTCGCCGTCGCCACGCAGCCAGCGCAGTCCGTACTCCGGAGCCAGCGCCGGGGCATCGCGACGCCGCCCCTGATCATCGACGTAGTGATCGGCGCTGAGCTCGGGCAGCTCGCGGCGCAGGCCGACCAGCCCGGCAATGAAGCCGCGCAGGTCCAGGTCGGGATCGTCCCGGCCTTGCCAGTCCACCCAGCCGACGGGGTTGTCCTGGCAGTAGGCATTGTGGTTGCCACCCTGGCTGTTGCCGAACTCGTCTCCGGCCAGCAGCATCGGTACGCCGCGCGCCAGGATCAGGGTCGCCAGAAGACTGCGGCGCGCGCGCAGCAGGCACCCGATCACCACCGGTTCCGCATGCGCCGCCTCCAGCGCACCGTCGTCGCGGTCTTGCCGGGGTTCTTCTTCAGGGTCCAGCGCGTTTTCGGCGGTCTTGCGCGGCGCGCCATGGGAAACCAGGTCGAGGAGCGTGAACCCGTCGTGGCTGGTCACGAAGTTGATGCTGGCAGTGGGAAGCCGGCGTCGCCCGGCGAACACGTCGCCCGAACCGGCGATGCGGGTGGCCAGATCGGCCACCGTGGCCGGGGAACCGGCCCAGAACCCCCGCACGGTGTTGCGAAAGCGGTCGTTCCACTCACCCCAATGACCGGGAAAGTCGCCGAGGCGGTAACCGTCGGGCCCCAGGTCCCAGGGCTCGGCGATCAGCTTGAGCTGCGACAGCAGCGGATCGGTCATGATCGCGCCCATCAGGTACTGGCCGTCCGGGCGCCCGCCGGCGTCGCGCAGCAGACTGACGCCCAGATCGAAGCGAAACCCGTCCACTCCCGTGAACTCGGCCCAGCAGCGCAGGCTGTCGACGATCAGCCGGGCCACGGCCGGATGACCGCAGCGCAGGCTGTTGCCGCAACCGGAGTAATTCCGATAGCGCGCCGGCTGCTCGGGGTCGAGCAGGTAGTAGCTGGGATTGTCGATCCCGCGCAGCGACAGGGTCGGCCCGGTCTCGTCGCCCTCGGCGGTGTGGTTGAACACCACATCGAGCAGTACCTCGATGCCGACCTCGTGCAGTCCGTCGACGATCCGGGCCAGGTCCGATGCGGTATCCAGGCCGAGGCGAGGACCCGCCGGCGCCATCAGGGCGAGCGGGTTGTAGCCCCAGTAATTGGACAGCCCGCGCCGGCTGAGCGGCAGTTCGGAAATCGCGTACTGCACCGGAAGCAGTTCCACCGCGGTCACGCCCAGGTCTTGCAGGTGATCGAGCAGGGCCGGATCGAGCAGCGCCGAGGGACTGCCGCGCAGCGGGCCCGGCAGATCGGGGCAGACCCGGGACAGGCCGGCCAGGTGCATCTCGTAGATCACTGTATCGCGCCAGGCGCGGCGGGGACGCCGATCCGGGTCGGCGCGCCGGTCCTCGATGACTACGCAGCGCGGCACCCAGGGGGCGCTGTCGCGCCGATCGAAGGAATAATGGCCCAGCCGATGACCCCGCTGGTAGCCAAAGATGGCATCGTGCCAGTGAAATTCGCCGGCAAGCTGTCGGGCATAGGGATCGATCAGCAGTTTGGCGGGATTGCAGCGCAGGCCCAGGTCGGGCTCGTACGGCCCGTGCACCCGGTAGCCGTAGTGCTGGCCTGGGCCCAGCCCGGGCAGAACGTCGTGCCACAGATCACCTGATCGCTGGCGCAGGGTGTGGCGCGCGGTTTCTTGCCCATTGACCGGATCGAACAGGCAAACCTCGACCCGTTCGGCAATTTCGGAAAACAAGGCGAAGCGAACGCCGCCCTCGACCAGGCTGGCACCCGCAGACAGCATCGGATGCCGTTCAGCCATCCCGGCAGACAGGCGCCAGACCCGGCGAGGCCAGGACCACGGCCGCCAACGGCGGCAGGGTCAGGGGCAGGGAAAAAGACTGCCCGTGCAGGGGCTGATGTTCGGCCGCAACCCGGCCCAGGTTGCCGATGCCACTGCCGCCGTATTCGCGCGCGTCGGTATTGAGAATCTCGCGGTACTCGCCCGGCTCGGGCACGCCGACACGGTAGTGATGGTGGACGACCGGCGAGAAATTGCAGGCGACCACTACAAAGCCCGTGCCGTGGCCGCGGCGAAGGAACACGACAACGTTGTGGTCTGCATCATCGCAGCTCAGCCAGGTGAATCCATCTGCTTCGCAATCGAGCTCATGGAGGGCGGCCAGGTCCCGGTAATGCCGGTTCAGATCAACCACGAGGCGGCGAACGCCCGCATGGTCCGGGCTTTCGAGCAGGTGCCAATCAAGCGCTTTGTCATGATCCCACTCGGCGATCTGGGCGAACTCACAGCCCATGAACAAAAGTTTCTTGCCCGGATGGCAGAACTGCCAGGCCAGGGCCAGCCGGACCTGGGCAAGCTGCTGCCAGCGATCGCCGGGCATCTTGCCCAGCAGCGAGCCCTTGCCGTGGACGACCTCGTCGTGCGAGATCGGCAGGACGAAGTTTTCGCTGAACGCATACAGCTGGCCGAAGGTCAGGTCGCTGTGATGGTGCCGGCGATGGATCGGGTCGCGCCCGAAATAGCGCAGGCTGTCGTTCATCCAGCCCATGTTCCACTTGTAACCGAAGCCCAGGCCGCCGTCTTCAGGCGGCCTGGAAACCAGCGGCCAGGAAGTCGACTCCTCGGCAATCATCAACACGCCGGGGCATTCACCGTGCACGGTCACGTTCAGGCGACGCAGGAAATCGACCGCCTCGAGATTGCGATTGTCGCCATGGACATTGGGGACCCAGTCGCCCGCAGTGCGACTGTAATCCAGGTACAGCATGGACGCGACGGCATCGATTCGAAGCCCGTCCAGGTGATATTCCTTGAGCCAGTACAGCGCGTTGCTGATCAGGAAGTTGGCCACCTCGCGGCGGCCGTAGTTGTAGATCAGGGTGCCCCAGTCCCGGTGCCGTCCCTGGCGTTCGTCCTCGTGCTCGAACAGGCAGGTGCCGTCAAAGCGCGCCAGGCCGTGGGCATCGTCGGGGAAATGACCGGGCACCCAGTCGAGCAGCACGCCGATTCCGGCCTGATGACAACGGTCGACCAGGTAGCGGAAATCGTCCGGCGTGCCGCAGCGGGCCGTCGGCGCAAACAAGCCGCTGGGCTGGTAACCCCAGGATCCGGCAAAGGGATGCTCGCTGATGGGCAGAAGCTCGATGTGGGTGAATCCGAGCTCTGCGACATAGGGAACCAGCCGTTCGGCCAGTTCACGGTAGCTCGGCCAGGAGCCGTCGGCAGCGCGCTGCCAGGAGCCGGCATGAACCTCGTAGATCGACAGCGGCTGCTCGCGTGACTGCCGGGCGGCGCGCCCGGCCAGCCAGTTCCGATCCGACCACTCGAACCTGGCATCGGCCCAGACCCGCGAAGCCGTCGCCGGCGGGACTTCCGACCAGCGCGCACAGGGGTCGGCCTTGAGCAGCAATTGCCCGCCGGCGGTGCGGATTTCGTATTTGTAGACCGCTCCCGGACCGACCCCGGGCAGGAAAATCTCCCAGACCCCGCATTCCGGCCGCAGCCGCATGACGTGGCGGCGACCGTCCCAGCGGTTGAACTCGCCAACCACGCTGACCCGGGTTGCGTTGGGCGCCCAGACCGCGAAGGCCGTGCCGACCCGTCCGAAGTGCTGGCCGGGATGGGCTCCGAGCACCTCGTAAGCCTGGTGATGATTGCCTTCGGCCAGCAGGTGCAGATCAAGCGCGCCGAGACGCGGCGGCAGGGCATACGGGTCGTCCAGTTCCTCGACGAGACCCGACGCCCAGGTGACCCGCAAGCGATAGTCGGGCCTGGACATCACCGTACGAATCAGGCCGGCGAACAAACCCGGCACCGCCGTTTCATCCAGGGCGACCGGGCGCACATCCGGGCCGCTGCCCACCAGCGCCTCCACCGATCGGGCCTCCGGAAAGAAGGCTCGAACAATCCGGGTGGAGGAATCCGGGCCGGGATGGCAGCCGAGCACGGCGAACGGTTGCCCGTGCGCCCCATCCCGCACGGCTTCGATGCCATCGGGCATCAGCCACGAACGCAGCGCGGGATCGTCGCCCGCGGGCCCGAAGCGATCGGCCTTTCTTTCCGTCAAGGGCCCGGACCCGGCATCAGCGCACGTAGGCTTCGGCCGCGTAGCGCCGCATCATCCGCTGCGAGTTGAAAATCGGCGCAATTTTGCTGATCGCCTGCTTCATCATCTGGATCCAGGCAGCGCGGTCGTGGTGATACAGGGGCAAAACGACCTGTTCGAGCTTGTCGTAAAGCTCATCGGCACTGGCCCGGGCCGCCCCGCTGGCCACATCTTCACCGATGGCCCATCCGGTCACGCCTTCCAGGCAAGCCTCGATCCACCAGCCGTCGAGCACGCTCAGATTGAGGACGCCGTTCAGGGCCGCTTTCATGCCGCTGGTCCCGGACGCTTCCATGGGTGGAACCGGCGTATTCAGCCAGACATCCACGCCCGGCACCAGCACCGACGCCACCGACGCTTCGTAGTTCGGGATGAAGGCGACCGGAATGTCGCCGGCCAGATCCCGAATGTGCCCGAAGATGTTCTGGATATGGCGCTTGCCGGGTTCATCGCGGTGATGCGCTTTGCCGGCCAGCACGATCTGGAACGGGAACTGGCGATTGATGGTGCGCAGGCGTTCGATGTCGGTAAACAACAACTCCGGGCGCTTGTAGGAGGTCATGCGCCGGGCATAGCCGATGATCGGCCGGTCGGGATCAAGCTCAACTCCGGCCTGCTCGGCGACCAGGCGCAAAAGATCCTGTCGCGCTTCAGCATGGGCATCCCAGATCACGCTGCCGGGCAGCTGATCGGCCTGGGTCAGGACTTCCGGCTCCAGACCCCAGGATGGAAAATGCTCGTTGTACAAGTGGGCAAACGCCCGGTGCGCCCAGGTCGGCAGGTGAACCCCGTTGGTGATCGCGCGAATGCGATAGCCGGGAAACATGTGCCGGGTGGTCCGGGCATGGCGCTGCGCGACCCCGTTGACGAAGCCCGACAGGCTCAGGGCCAGGCGGGTCATGTTGAGGTTGTCGGGGCCGGCCAGGAGATGCAACTGCTCCAGCTCGACGTAGTCCGGCAACAGCTCATGCACCAGTTCGTATCCGAACACATCATGGCCGGCTTCCACCGGCGTGTGGGTGGTGAAAATGCACATGTCGCGAACGCGGCCTACATCGTACTTGAGGTCGTTCCCGTTGACCTGGTCCTCGGGCCGGGGAAAGCGGCGCAGCAGGTCCAGGGCAAGCAGCGCGGCATGACCCTCATTGAGGTGAAAGGTCTTGATGTTGGCAAAGCCCAGCGCCGAAAGCAGCCGCAAACCGCCGATGCCGAGCACGATTTCCTGGCGCAGACGGTATTCGGCGTCACCACCATAGAGTTGATCGGTAATCGACCGATCCCGGGGATCGTTTTCCGGCAGGTGGGTATCGAGCAGCAAAACGGGCACATCGTGTCCGATCGGACTGCGCAGGACGTACAGCCACGGCCTGATCCAGACTTCGCGGCCGTTGATCGGCAGGGAAACCTTGGCCCGCAGCGGAGTGGCAAAGTCCTCCAGCGGCCACGGATCCTCAGCGCCGTGCTGCCAGCCATCGGAATTCAGTGTCTGTCGCAAATAACCCCGGCGGCTGACCAGGGTCACGAAGACCATGGGCAATTCCAGGTCCGACGCTGAGCGCGCCGTGTCGCCGGCCAGTACGCCCAGCCCGCCCGAGTAGGTATGCATCTGCGGGTGCAGCGCAATCTCCATGGAAAAATAGGCCACGCGGGTCGGACCCAGGAAAGGACCTATGCTCTGCTCATGCTGGTCCGGCGCATGATAGGTGTCATGAAACATGGATGCCTGCGATACTCTCGTTTGAAAACCACGGATCGGCCATGCTCCGACAAATTGATCGGTCTTGCACGAATCCGCAATTTCCCTTTGTTGTCAATTTCGCTTACGATCCAGTCACGGAGGGGTTCGCGAATGAAATACCGGGAATACACAACCCGGGCCGGAGTCGCAGCCCCACCTTTGTTGGCAAGCCAGGTGGCAGGGGAGTGCGCTTTCCAGCCGGAGTTTATCACCGCGCACTGCAAGCGGAAATACAGCATGTCAGTTATTTTCAGCCGGACCGACTGCGAACCGGGATCCACGACAACCCAGGGCCGACAAGTACCGCTTTTCAAGGGCAAAAATCGCACCTGCCGGCGGCGGAGCTCGTCATGACCACACCCGCTCTGCGCGTTCTGCTCTGCGCCTCGGAAATCTTCCCGCTGGCCAAAACCGGCGGACTGGCCGACGCCTCCGCCGCGCTGGCGGCCGCACTTGACGGCCTGGGGGTGAAGGTTCATCTGCTCATGCCCGCCTATGGACCGGCGATCGATCAGGTCGTCGACCTGGCGCCGCCGGTCGCCCTGCCGGACATCATGGGTCATTCAGGGGGGCTGCTGTTGAGCGGCAAGACGCCCGACACCGGGATCCCCATCACCCTGATCGACTATCCGCAGCTTTACCGTGACGGAGGCGGCCTGTACCTGGACGCGGATGGCCATGAGCGGCCGAACAATCCGCAACGATTCGCGGTGATGGCGCACGCGGCCTGCCGCTTCGCTTTGGGCGAGTTCGAGAACGACCGTTTCGACCTGGTCCACTGCAACGACTGGCACACCGGCCTGTTGCCCCTGCTTCTCAAGACGCGCGCTGTCGACGAGTATCCGGCGAGCGTGTTCACCATCCACAACATGGCTTTCCAGGGGCTGTGTCCAATGGACCTGCTCCCGGAACTGGACCTGGGACTGGCCCCGGACCAGCTCGGCCGGGTGGAATACTACGGCCAGGCCAGCTTTCTCAAAGCCGGACTCGAGTTTGCCGATGAGTTGACCGCGGTCAGCCCACGCTATGCCGACGAAATCCAGACCGAGGAATTCGGGTTCGGGCTGGAGGGCGTCATGCAGGCCAGGTCAGACCATCTGACCGGCATCCTCAATGGCATCGACCGCTCGGTCTGGAGTCCATCGGTCAGTCCGTGGATTCATGCGCACTTCGATCAAGACCATATGCAGGGCAAGGCGGCCTGCAAGCTCGCGCTGCAGCGCGAGCTGGGACTGGTCGAGAACCCGAACGCCCCCCTGATGATCTTCATCGGGCGGCTGACCTGGCAAAAAATGGCCGACGTCTTGCTTGAAGCGCTCCCCCACTACCTTGCCCTGGAGCCGGACCGTCAATTTGCCCTGCTGGGTACCGGTGAGATCGCTCTGGAGGAAGCTTTCTACCGGATGGCCTCGGAGCATGTCGGCAGGGTGTGGGTGTCGCACGCTTACTCCGAGGAGTGCGCCCATCGAATGCACGCCGGCGGTGACTTTCTCATCCACGGGTCGCGCTTCGAGCCTTGCGGTCTGACCCAGCTGTATGCCATGCAGTTCGGAACCATCCCGATCGTCCGCCCTGTGGGCGGACTGGCCGATACCGTCGTCGATGCCACGCCGGGAACCCTGGCTGCGGGCACCGCCACCGGAATCCACTTTGCCGGGACCGGCGCCGAAGACATGCTCGCCGGAATCAACCGCACCATCGCGCTGTATCGCTGTCCCGATGCCTGGCGCAGCCTGCAGCGTGCAGCCATGCAAACGGATTTCAGCTGGGACACGTCGGCACGCGCGTACCTTTCGGTTTACCTGCGCGCGCTTTCGGCCCGTCGTCTGTCCGACTAGTCCGGGTTCACAGCCTCATACGGAACAGGTGTTCCTGCAGGCCGTTGCCGAGCAGCATGGTTTTTTCCGGCTGAAACTGCGGCATCAGGCTCTGCAGTTTCTTGGGCGAGTAGCGCGGCGAAGGAATCTGGTCGAGGTCAACCTGATCGGCGAACAACCGGGCCGAGGCATCCGGCACCCAGTGACCCGGCGAGGCCGGCATCAGCGGAGAGGAATACTCGATGAGTGCGTGCAGGCGCGCGCCGGGCTTGAGTAGCGGCGACAGCAGTTTTCCGACCGTCTCGATATCTGCCGGCTTGAGATAGTTCAGCAGGTTCCAGCAAAACACCAGGTCGACCGGTTCGCGGCCGGAACCAGGCAGGCATTCGGCCAGGCAAGCCCTGCGCTCGCCCGGATCCTCCAGCCCGCCAAGTTCGGGCAGGCACTGGGCCAGGTCGAGAATATCCAGGCGGCAGCGCAGCTCAGAGAGCAGCGCAATGGTGCCGGACCTGGCCGCACCGCAGTCCATAACCACGTGGCGACGATCCTCGTCCAGGCTACGGATCAGCTGCTCGAACAGCGGCGCCTGGAGTCCGCGCCCGGCAGACTCGGCTCGCATCATGGCAAACGGTTGTCAGACTTGGCGGCGATCGCTCACAGCAAGCCCTTGGCGGTTTGCTCGCCGGAGCCCTTGGGCTCGGCCGGTTTGGAACGGGCCGGTTCGGCAGGCTTGTCGGCCTTGGCGCTGGAATCCCTGGCCGATGCGGAGAAAGCGGACTTGAGGGCATCGGTCTCGGGATCCATGTCAATGGAGCCGTTGAAGCGCGCGCCGTCTTCGAGCATGACGCGCGGTGCCACGATCGTGCCCTTGATGTGCGCGGTCTTGCGGATGACGACACGCTCCGACGCCACAAGACTGCCTTCGAGTCTGCCTTCCACGGCAATGGTCTGGGCATAGATGTCGGCATTGACCTGGCCGGACTCTCCGATGGTGACGCTGTTTTTCTTGAGCTCGACGGTCCCCTTGACCTTGCCCTGGATGAGCAGATCCTCGTCGCCTTTCAGGCTCCCGTCAATCTGGATGGAAGCGCCGATGACGGCCGAGCCGGACTTCGAAGACGACGACGGCGGCGGGTCGGAGACGGGACGGGCGGAACTGGCGGGGGACGAGTTTTCGGTCTCGGCCGGACCGTTTTCGCGCTTGTTGAACATGGCTGGTTTCCTGGAAAATGCGAGTTGAAACGAAGGTCAGATGGCCGGTGCTCCCCCAAGCTGCCGGGCATTTTCAATCAATCGACCGTCGACGATAGCGCAGCCCGGATTAACGGTTGGTTAAGACCGCCCGGAGGCCAGTTGCGCCTCGAGCCGCGCCCAGGTGTCGCGCAAGGTCACCGCCCGGTTGAACACCGGGCGGGCACGGCTGAAGTCCGGGTCGGGTACAAAGTAGCCGAGACGCTCGAACTGATAGAAGTCGTCTGCGGCCGCGTTCTCCAGGCCAGGCTCGATGCGCGCATCCTGAAGTATCTCCAGCGATTCCGGGTTGAGGTGATCGACGAAATCCGCAGCCTTGTCGCCGCCCGGATGCGGCACCTTGAACAGTCGGTCGTACAACCGGACCTCGGCGGTGATCGCGTGTTCAGCCGACACCCAGTGGATCGTGCCCTTGACCTTGCGCTCCGCGCCCGGCAGACCGGAGCGTGAGGTCTCGTCGAAGCTGCAGCGCAGTTCGATGATCTCGCCCTCGTTGTTCCTGACCATCTCGTCACAGCGGATGATGAAGGCATTGCGCAGGCGGACCTCGCCGCCGGGCTTCAACCGGAAGAACTTCTTCGGCGCTTCTTCCATGAAGTCGTCCTGCTCGATGAAGATTTCACGGGTGATCGGCACGTCCCGGGAGCCTCTGGAGGGATCCTGCGGATGATTGGCAACCGATACCCACTCGGTTTCCCCGGCGGGGAAATTGGTCAGCACGACCTTGAGCGGCTTGAGTACGGCCATGCGCCGGGGGGCGCGCACGTTGAGATCGTCCCGCAGGTTGCGCTCGAGCACCCCGAAAGGGATGACGCTCTCGGACTTGGTGACGCCGATCTCGGTGCAGAACGCACGGATCGACTCGGGCGTAAAACCGCGCCGGCGCAGACCGGCCAGCGTGGGCATGCGCGGATCGTCCCATCCGGCCACGTAATCCTCGTCGACCAGGCGGGTGAGACGACGCTTGGACATGACGGTGAAGTCCATGTTCAGGCGCGAGAACTCGATCTGCACCGGGCGGGAGGGCACCGGCAGATGCTCGATCAGCCAGTCGTAGAGCGGGCGGTGGTCCTCGAATTCCAGGGTGCAAAGGGAGTGGGTGATGTGCTCGATCGCGTCGGACTGGCCGTGGGCGAAATCGTAGCTGGGGTAGATGCACCAGTCATCGCCGGTGCGATGGTGGTGTTCGCGCCGGATCCGGTACAGCACCGGGTCGCGCAGGTTGATGTTGGGCGCTGCCATGTCGATCCGGGCGCGCAGAACCATGGCGCCGTCCGGAAACTCACCGGCGCGCATGCCCTCGAACAGTTTCCTGTTTTCGCTGGCCGAACGGGTGCGATAGGGGCTGTTGCTGCCGGGTTCGGTCAACGTGCCGCGCTGTTCGCGGATGGTGTCGGCGTCCTGCTCGTCGACGTAGGCCAGTTCCCGATCGATCAGATGCAGGGCGTAGCCGTAGAGAATCTCGAAATAGTCCGAGGCGTAGCACTCGTTTTTCCAGCGATATCCCAGCCAGGCCACGTCTGTCTTGATCGAGTCGATGAAGCGTTGCTCTTCGCGTGCCGGGTTGGTGTCGTCGAAGCGCAGGTTGGTATAGCCGTTGAATTCGTCGGCCATGGCGAAATTGAGCACGATGGACTTGGCGTGCCCGATATGCAGGTAACCGTTGGGTTCTGGCGGAAACCGGGTAACGACCCGATCATGCAAACCCTCGGCAACCTCGCGGGCAATCCGGGTACGGATGAAATGGGCGGGAGCGGTGCTGGAGTCCGGGGAATTCATCGGCGATCAGGCTATGGATATGAACAGCGATTGTAAGGCTTACGCGAAACGGCGTTGCAGTCGGCTTGCTGGCGCGTGCTCTGGACCCATTGATCCGGCTGGGCTACTCTTGGCCGCTACGCTTGCACCGCAGAGTACGCCACAACCATGACCAGCAACGGCTTCGACCACAAGAAACTCTCCAATCGCATTCTCGCCGGCATGGGCCTGGGCCTTGCTTTCGGGGTTCTGCTCAACCTCACGGTCGCCGATCAACCCTGGGCGCAGACCTTCCTGATCGAGGGTCTGCTGGGTGTTGTTGGCGAGATTTTCGTGCGTTTCCTGAGCATGCTGGTCGTGCCGCTGGTTTTCGTCTCGCTGATTTCCGGGGTGAGCGCGCTCAGTGACCCGAAAAAGCTCGGGCGGGTCGGCGGCAAGGCGGTAGGGCTGTACATGCTCACAACCGGCGTGGCCATCGTTCTGGCCCTGACCGCGGCCGTCATCGTCAAACCCGGGGTCGGGGCGAGCCCGGAACAAACCGTGGAGCGGGAAATCTCGGCTCAGCCCTCGTTCGTCGAAGTGCTGACCGACATGGTCCCGCGCAATCCGATCCAGGCCATGGCCCAGGGCGACATGCTGCCCATTATTGTGTTCGCGGTCCTGATCGGTCTGTCGATTGCCCTGGCCGGCAAACCAGGGGAACGGGTGGGCCAGTTCTTCTCCGACTTCAACGTGGTCGTGATGCGCCTCGTCGGCTTTATCATGCTATTGGCGCCGTACGGGGTTTTTGCCCTGATCGCAGTGCTCGGTGCGACCACGGGATTGAGCACGTTCTTCGGCGTACTCAAGTACGTGTTGCTGGTGCTGTTTGTCCTGATACTGCATGCCGCCGTGACCTATTCGATCATCCTGCGCCTGACCACCGGGCTCAGTCCGATTGTGTTCTTTTCGAAAATGCGAGCGGTGCTGGCGTTTGCGTTCTCAACCGCTTCGAGCGGGGCCACCATTCCCGTGACCTTGAAGACCGTGGAACAACGCTTGGGAGCCGACAACAAGGTCGCGTCGTTCACCGTCCCCCTGGGTGCCACCATCAACATGGACGGAACGGCCATCATGCAGGGGATTGCGGCGGGTTTCATCGCCCAGTATTTCGGCGTGGATCTCAGCCTGACCCAGTACATGATGATCGTCCTTATGGTCATCATTGCCTCGGTTGGAGCCGCCGGCGTGCCCGGCGTGGGACTGATTCTGCTGGCAGGCGTGCTGGCCCAGGTCGGGCTTCCGGCCGAGGGCATCGCCCTGATCCTGGGCGTGGACCGCCTGCTCGACATGACCCGAACCGCGGTCAACGTGACCGGCGATGCCATGGTCACGACCATCGTCGCCAAGAGCGAGGGTGAGCTGGACTTGAGCATCTATTACGACGAGAAACCCGAGCTGCTGGCAGCAGCAACTCGAAGCCCCTGAAACCGGGCACGCCACCAGTCGCAGGATCTGACAACCACCATAAAAAAACCCCGGTACTCAAGATGAGCACCGGGGCTTCTGGTGTAAATGCCTGGCAGCGTAGGCAACGCAGGCCGTGCGGTTTTCGCGAAGCGAAAGAAGCGCGGCCGGAGTGCCGTTAAACGCGTGACCGTTGGCCAACTGCCAGGTCGCTGAAGCGGCTCCCGGGAAAAAAGAAACCCCGCAACCTAAAGAGGCTGCGGGGCTTCTGGGATAAATGCCTGGCAGTGACCTACTCTCGCACGGACGAACCGCACTACCATCGGCGCTGGCACGTTTCACTTCCGAGTTCGGGATGGGGTCGGGTGGTTCCATGCCGCTATTGCCACCAGGCAAAGCAAAGCGAAGTCTGTTCTTGAGCGTCAAGAGTCGTGTCTTGTTTATGTTTTATTAGCGCAATTGGCTTTGGTGTTATATGACCAAGCCTCACGGGCAATTAGTACTGGTTAGCTTCATGCATTGCTGCACTTCCACACCCAGCCTATCAACCTGGTCGTCTTCCAGGGCCCTTCAGGAGGATCAAGTCCTCAGTGAGACCTCATCTTGGGAGGGGCTTCCCGCTTAGATGCTTTCAGCGGTTATCCC
>REEW01000047.1 GCA_007694885.1 Wenzhouxiangella sp.
CCCGCTTCATGCACGCACAACTGACCGACGGTGGCGGCGTGCTGTCGCCGGGCGGGCTGGAGTTGCTGCATGCGCCCAGCGTCGCCAATCATCCCGGCGTGGCCGCCAACGCGCTGGGCTACTGGATCAACGCGGTCTGGGGTTATCCGACTCTGGAGCACGGCGGCTCGATTTTCGGGTTTCTGTCCAACCTGGTGCTGGTGCCTGAACTGGAGCTGGGTGTGTTCGTCTCCACGAATGCGCCAACCGGGAATCGATTGACCGCTCAGCTGCCGCAGCGCATCGTCGGGCAGTTTTTCTCGGCCGGGCGCGAGTGGCCCGAGCCGGATATCGGCACCGACTTGAGCGATTTCGTTGGCCTCTATCGTGGTCAACGCCGCGGCCACCGCACGGTCGACAAGCTGATGGCTTTCCGCAGCGGCGATCTCCAGGTCGCGGCCAACGATCAGGGTTTTCTGACCCTGGGCAGCGGCGCGCAAACGCAGCGCTTTGTAGCGCTGGGAGACGACCTGTTCTTCGATCCGGACCTGAGCGAATTCATCGCCTTTTCGCGCGATTCAAGAGGGCATGTGACCGTGCTCCACGGCGCTTATGGCCACAACAACTTTGACCGCCTGGCGCGCTGGCAGACGGTTGAGTTCGTTCATCACGTCCTGATGGCGCTGGCCGCGCTGTCTGCCTGGTGGCTGTTCGCTCTGGCCTTTACCCGGGGTGCCCGTCGGCGCGAAACGAGGTCCGGCCTGGTCGCCCGCTATGCAAGTTTCGGCTTGCTCCTGGCCTGGGCTGCAACCGTCTGGCTGCTCAACCAGGACATGCTTCAGACGCCTTCGCCGACCGCCATCCAATTCGCCCATTTCCCGACTGGGCAGGGCCAGCAGTGGATTCTGGCCAGCTGGCTCGGCACGGCGCTGAGCGCGCTCATGCTGATCTTGCTGGTGCCGGTGTGGCGCGGCGGGCAATGGGGTTTGGGACGGCGCCTGATCTTTAGCGCCTTGACCCTGACTTCGGCTCTGTTTGTCGGTCTGCTGGCCTACTGGAACGTGCTCGGCGCGCCGACGCTGGGCTAAGCTTGTGACGTGGCGCCGGCGCCGTCCTGGATTTCCTGCAGGCCGATGATGTCGGGGGCGTTCATGACCCGGGCGATATGGCGGGCGATGTCGTCCATGCGGCCGCTGCCCATGGCGTCGTCGACATCGCGCGGGCTGCGCACGCGGCTGAAGTTTTCGATGTGCGGGCTCAAGTTCTCGACGTTGTAGCTGGCGATGGTGACGTGCTCGGCATCGCCGACCAGGTGTCCCTGAATGACCGGTCGTTCGGCCGGAACCAGGCGCAAGGCGTGCTCGGCCACGATGCGGAAGTCACCGAAGCGGTAATCGACCACCCCGCTCACTGCAGCGTAGCGATCGCCCACTGTTGCCAGCTCCGGAAAATCGCCGATCAGCAGCGGATGGTCTTGAACCAGCACGCGCTCGAGGTTGAGGTCTTCAGGCCCGACCGCTACCGTGCCCGGTCGGCCCAGATTGCGGTGGCTGATCGAGAGCGTTTGCGAGGGCGCCGCTGGGGTGGCAAAAATCAGCAGCAACAGTACTGGCAGACAAAGCTTTGTGAGCGTGACGACGACTTTTGACGGGTGGATGGAATCAGGGATGACGCATTCAGCCCTCAGAGCGTGGCGAGGACATCGAGCACGTCGCGGCCATACTTTTCGAGCTTGTGCTGGCCCACGCCGGTGACCCGGGCCAGCTCGTCCAGGGTCTGCGGTCGGGCATCCAGAATCGCGGCCAGGGTGGCGTCGTGGAAGATCACGTAGGGCGGCACGCCCTGCTCGCGCGCAGTTTCCAGGCGCCAGTGGCGCAGCGCCTGCCAGCCCGGTGACTCGGTGTCGACCTCGACCTTGCTGCCGGCGGCGCGTTTGCGCCGCAGCGGAACCGCATCGCGCCGTAGCTGGACTTGGTGCTCGCCCTTGAGCAGCGGGCGGCAGCGCTCGGTCAGTTGCAGGCCGCCGTGGCCGGCCGGGTCGGGCTGGAGATGGCCCAGGGCGAGCAGCTGGCGCAGCACGGATTGCCAGGTCTGGCGATCCAGGTCCGGGCCGATGCCAAACGTGCTCAATCTGTCATGGCCCAGGGAGGCGACCCGTTCGGTGGCGTTGCCGAGCAGCACGTCGATGACGTGACCGGCGCCGAAGCGCTGGCCGGTGCGGTAGACGCACGACAAGGCCTTGCGCGCGGCCTCGGTGGCGTCCCAGGTCTCGGGCGGATTGCGGCAGTTGTCGCAGTGGCCGCACTGGCCGGGATGGTGTTCGTCGAAGTAGCTCAACAGCGGCGGCCGGCGGCAGCCGGCGTGTTCGCAGTAGGCCAGCAGCGCCTCGAGACGTTCGCGCTCCAGGCGCTGCTGGGCTTCCGGGGCGCTGGAGTTGGCCTGCATCTGGCGAATCTGGACGATGTCGGCCAGGCTGTAGACCATCCAGGCGTCGGCCGGCAGGCCATCGCGCCCGGCCCGACCGGTTTCCTGGTAGTAGGCTTCGATCGAGCGCGGCAGGTCGAGATGGGCGACGAAGCGCACATCGGGTTTGTCGATGCCCATGCCGAAGGCGATGGTCGCGCAGATGATCACGCCGTCTTCGCTGATGAAACGGTCCTGGTGGGCCTGGCGTTCGTCGGCGCTTAAACCGGCGTGGTAGGGCAGGGCGGTCAGGCCGTTCTGGTACAGGAACGCGGCGGTCTGTTCGGTCCGCTTGCGCGAAAAGCAGTAGACGATGCCGGAGTGACCGCGATGTTCGCGGTCGATGAAGCTCAGCAACTGGGCCCGCGGGTTGTTCTTCAGGCCGACCCGGTAGCGGATGTTGGGCCGATCGAAGCTGTCGATGAAGGTCTGGCCGCCGTCGGGCAGGAGGTGGCGGCTGATCTCGGCCCGGGTTCGGTCATCGGCGGTGGCGGTCAGGGCGATGCGCGGAACCTTGGGGAAGCGCTCGCGCAGGGCGCCCAGCTGCAGGTACTCGGGACGAAAGTCGTGGCCCCACTGCGATACGCAATGGGCCTCGTCGATGGCGAACAGGGCCAGCCGGCAGCGCCCCAGCAGATTCAGGATCGGCTCGCGCAAAAGCCCCTCCGGGGCAATGTAGAGCAGGTCCAGGCGACCGTCGAGCAGGTCCTGCTCGGTCTGGCGCCGGGTCTGTGCATCGAGGCTGGAGTTGAGCACCGCCGCGGCCACGCCGTTGGCTTTCAGGGCTTCAACCTGGTCGCGCATCAGGGCGATCAGGGGCGAGATCACGATGCCGGTGCCCGGGCGCATCAGGGCCGGGATCTGGTAGCACAGCGACTTGCCGCCGCCGGTGGGCATGAGCACCAGGGCGTTGTCGCCGCCGCCAACGGCCTCGATGATTTCACGCTGGCGGCCGCGGAACTGGTCGTATCCGAAAACCCGGGCGAGCAGGACCTCGGCCGATGGCGCGCAGGCCGGATCAGTCGGGTCGGTCGGGGCCGGATGGGTCGGGGCGCGAGGTGCGGCGGAAGACATGTTCTACAGGATACCTGCCCGGGTCGGCTGGCGCTGTCGGAAACCGACCCGATCCTGGCCGGGTTTTTGGCCGGATGCCGGGTCGGAAATCAACCCGGGCTACCGGCCCAGCAGCTGCAGGGCGGCCGGCGTCAGCTGCTCGGCCCACTGGATGTGACCGTCGCGGTTGGGGTGGAAGCCGTCTTCGCAGAACAGCTCAGTCGAGCGAGCGTCCAGGGCCATGGAGACGTAGTTGGTGTGTTCCCGGCGCGCGGCCAGGCGGGCGGCGGCCCGGTCGAGCAGGCGCGAGCGGCTGCCCAGCAGGAGCCTGAGCGGGGACGGCAGCAACGGAAAGTGGTACATGTCCGGAACCCCGGCCAGGAGCACGGGTGCCGGGCCGGTGCGCGCATGCAGTTCCTTGATCAGGTCTTCCAGGTCTCGCTGCCAGCGGCGCGCGGAGCGCAGGGCGAGGCTGTCGTTGACGCCCAGCCCGATCAGGATCAGGTCGGCCGGCTCAGGCGCCAGCCCGGGCACCAGCTTTTCCCGCAACGCCGCCGCGGTCAGGCCGCCGCGCGCGGCGGTGCGCCACTGCACTGCCCGCCCGGTTGCCTCGGACAGCCGTTCGGCCAGCCGGGCCGCCAGGCCCTGCGATTGCTCATCCAGGCCGACCCCGGCCAGCGGCGACTCGCCGACCGCCAGCACACGAAGTACCGGATCGGCGCCGGGCGTCAGACCGCTGCGCTCACCGGGGGCTTCGGGCAGGCGGGTTGCGGTCTTCCTCAGGCGCAGGCCCTGGGGCAGCGCCAGCGGGGCCAGGATCAGGCTGAAAGACGCAGCCGCCTGCACTTTCAGCAGGTTCGGTGACACGCGCCTAGTCGAGATTCAAGGTCAGCGCCGCCTTGTCGGTCTGTTCCAGGCGGGTGCGGACATGGTCTTCGGATTCAGCGCTGCGTCCTTCGAATTCCGGCCAGCCCTGGCCGTGTTTCCGGCACAAGCCGTACAGTGTGGCGACGTGGTCGTCGGAGTCGTTGAGCGAGGGGATGTAGTGCAGATGTTCCCCGCCGGCCTCGACGAACTCTTCGGCGCCTTCCATGGCAATTTCTTCCAGCGTCTCCAGGCAATCGATGGAAAAACCCGGGCAGATGACCTGGAGCTTTTTGACCCCGTTCTTGCCGAGTTCTTCGAGGGTGTGGTCGGTGTAGGGCTTGAGCCACTCGGCCCGGCCCAGGCGTGACTGGAAGGAGACCTGCCAGTCCGATTCGGCCAGGCCCAGTCGATCGGCAATCCGGCGCGCACTGAACTGGCACTGGCAGTAGTACGGATCGCCGGCCTGCAGGTTGCGCTTGGGAATGCCGTGAAACGAGAACAACAGCCGGTCGGGCTTGCCGTGAGCGGCCTGATGCTGCCGGATCGAGTCGGCGATGGCCTCCTGCCAGGCATCTTCGCGGTAGTAGTCGTTGATGAAGCGCAGTTCCGGAAACCAGCGCTGGCCCTGCATCCAGGTTGTGACCTGATCGAACACCGATGCGGTGGTCGTGGCCGAATACTGAGGGTAGAGCGGCAACACGATCAGGCGCTGCACGTTGTCGGCCTGGAGCTTGTCCAGCGCGGCCTGGATCGAGGGTTTGCCGTAGCTCATGGCCAGGGCCACCGATACGTCCGGCAACTCCGCGGCGACCCGATCGCTGAATTTTGCCGCCAGGCGCTGGTTGTTGATCATCAGCGGCGACCCTTCGTCGGTCCAGACTTCGGCATAGGCCTTGGCCGACTTGGGCGCGCGGAACGGCAGGATGATGCCGTTGAGGATCAGCCACCAGATCGGGCGTGGCACTTCGACCACGCGGGGATCGCCCAGGAACTGCTTCAGGTAGGGCCGGACCGCCTTTGCCGTTGGTGCTTCGGGGGTTCCGAGATTGACCATCAGGATGCCGGCCCGGGCCGGCTGGCAGTGCGCGGTCACCTCGGCGGCTTCCCGGCGCGAGGTGACGAGTTGGTTCTTGCTGCGTTTCATGAGTCCATTCTGTTTTGAAACCGAGTCCCCATTGTAAAGACCCCGAGGCTTCGGTCAGTGAGCCTTTTGAATGCCTTGTCGATCAGGCCTGTATGGGAATTTGGGCCCAATCCTGCTATGATCCCGAGGGTCGGAGTACTCGGATAGGACAACGTGCGATTCACCGCGCCGCTCATTCACTGCGCATTGGCGGCCGTCATCCTGACGGCTGCCGGATCGCTGTGGGCGGAGCCGCTTGGATACAGCATCAATTCACGCGGCCTGGACCGGGATGACCAACGGGTCAATGCGCTGTGGCGGATCGATCTTTCCAACGGCAACGCCGAGTACATCGGCTGGACCAGCTTCCTCGATGTCGAGGCGCTGGCGCTCAGTCCTGCCGGCGCACTGTACGGTGCCGATGACGACACCAACACCCTGGTTCGGGTCAGCACCGTCACCGGACTGGCCCAGCCGCTGGGTGGCGCCGGCAACCGCTTCAATACCGGGCTGCTGCCGCTGGACCGCAAGCTTGATTTCGGCATGACCTTTACCTGTGAAGGCGACCTGTACGTCGTCTCCGATGTCGAGCAATCGCTGTTTTTGGCCGACATCGAAAACGGCCAGCTGTCAACGGTGGGTGCCGATGGTGCGTTGGGCAGCCCGATCACCGACATCGCCGCCTTCGGCGACCAGGTCTATGGTATTGGCGTGGGCCTGACCAGCACCGGTCAGACGGCCGCACCCAACCTGTATCGAATCGATCTGGATATACCTTCGGCCGAACTGGTCGGCCCGCTCGGGCCGGCGGCGGCGCCGTACAACAACGCCGGTCTTTCCTTTGATGCCGATGGAACACTCTGGGCAGTGACCGATCGGCGCGCTGTGGGCGGTCAGGATCTCCCCAGTCAGATCCTCCGGATCGACCCGGCTTCGGGAATCGCCCAACTGGTTGCCGAAAGCCTGATCGGCCTCGAGTCACTGGCCGTGGCGCCTCCATCGGGTTGCCGGGCGCGCGCGCAACCGAGTCCCGGTCATGCCATTCCCATCCTGTCGCGAGGCGGGCTTGTCCTGCTGTCGTTGCTGATGCTGATGCTCGGCGCCCTCAGTCTGCGTCGTCATCTGTCCTGATACACTGCAGGTTGATTGAATCAGGTGCGATTCCTTCCCGAGGAGTTCTTTAGATGGGTTTTGGAAATATAGGCTGGTTTCAGATTCTGATCGTTCTGCTGATCGTGTTGCTGGTGTTCGGAACCAAGAAAATCCGCAACCTGGGCGGTGACCTGGGCGGTGCCATTCGCGATTTTCGCAAGGGCGTGAGCGAAGACCCGGACGAAGCCAAAGAGGATGCGGAAAGCCAGGCCGACGAGGTTGGCGAAGAGCAGCCGGACGGCGATACGGCTTCCGGCAAATCCAGAGACGCTTGAACGATCTGAGCGTATGAGCGGAATCGGCTTCAGCGAGATGGTGCTGCTGGTCCTGATCGCCCTGCTGGTGGTCGGGCCCAAGCGCCTGCCTGAAATTGCCCGCACCGCCGGGCAGATGACCCGGACCGTGCGCGGCGCCTGGCAGAACATCA
>REEW01000013.1 GCA_007694885.1 Wenzhouxiangella sp.
TTCATCTGCGGTGTGATTGCTTTCCGGCGATGATCTCTGACGCTCGCAAGCAGGTCCTCAAGGAACAGGCCCAGGCGCTGGGGCTGGCCTTGGGTGTGCATCTGCTCATGGTCGGCGTGCTGGTCCTGGGGAGTTGGAACTGGCAGCCTTTCGAGGCCGAGATGCCGCCGGTGCAGGTCACCCTGGTCGATATGGGGCCGGTCGTCGACCGGCGCAGGGCCGAGGAAGCCGAGCGCGAGGCAGAGCAACAGGCCCGGGAGCAGCAGCGCCAGGAGCAGGCCGAACGCGAAAGACAGGCTCAAGAGCAGGCTCGACAGGACGAGCAGCGGCGGCGCGAGGCCGAGGAGCAAGCCCGCCAGGAGGCCGAGCGTGAGGCCCAGGAACAAGCCCGCCGCCAACAAGAGGTCGAGCGTCGCCAGCGCGAACTCGCCGAGCAGCGCCAGGCCGAAGATCGGGCGCGCCGGGAAGAGCAGCGTCGGGCGGCCGAAGAGGAGCGCCGGCGTGAGGAGGAAGAACGCCTGCGTGAGCTGGCCGAGCTGCGCACCCAGCGCGAGCAAGCGCAACAAAGGCGCGAGGAAGAAGAGCGTCGCCTGGCCGAAATCGCCCAGCGGCGCGAGTCTGCCGAAGCCGAACAGCGTGCCCGCGAGGAAGCCGAGCGCCTGCGCCTGGCCGACGAGCAGGCCCAGGCAGACGCCCGTCGCGCGACCTTGCGCGAGGAGTACATCATTACCATCCGCACGCTGGTGACCAGAAACTGGAACCGGCCGCCGACGACCCGCCCGGGCGTGGCCTGCACGGTTCGCGTTTTTCAGATTCCGGGCGGGGAAATCATCGCCGCCGAAATTGTCCGACCCTGCAATGCCGACGAAGCCACCCGGCGCTCGATCATCGCCGCGGTCAACCGAGTCGGAGAGTTACCCTACAGAGGATATGAGAGTGTATTCAACCGAGAAATCGAATTCCTGTTCCGCTTCGACGGGTAGCCCGTTTTTGCCCGGACTGATCTTGCTGGTGCTGCTGGCTTTCCCGCTGCTGGCCTCGGCCCAGCTGAGAATCGAGATTGTCGACGGGGTCGAAGGGGCCATGCCGATTGCGGTGGTTCCCTTTGCCTGGGACTCGGAGTTGCCCGAGCCGGCCACCGGTGTTGCCGAGATCATCAGCGCCAACCTGGCCCGCTCCGGCCTGTTCGAGCCCATGGCCGAAGGCCAGATGATCGAGCAGCCGGTGCGCCCGCCCGAGGTTCGTTTCGGGACCTGGCGTCTGCTCCGGGTCGATCATCTGGTGATCGGACGGGTCATTGACTCGCCCGACGGCGTGGGCCAGGAAATCGAGTACCACCTGCTGGATGTTCACAGCGGCCGGATCCTCCTGTCCCAGGCCCTGTCGGTGTCGCCCGGCGATTTGCGCTTCGGTGCCCACCGGGTCTCGGATGCCGTCTACGAGTCCCTGATCGGCGTACCCGGCGCGTTCGCCACGCGGATCGCCTACGTGGTCGTCAGCGACATTGGCGGAGACGATGAGCTGTTCGAACTGGTGGTCGCCGATGCCGACGGCTTCAACCCGCAGACCGTGGTTCGCAACACCCAGCCGATTCTCTCTCCGGCCTGGTCGCCCGATGGGCGCCGGCTGGCCTATGTTTCCTTTGCCACCGGGCGTTCCAACGTCATCGTCCAGGACCTGTTCACGGGCCAGACCGAAATCGTCAGTTCCAGCCGGGGTATCAACGGCGCCCCGGCCTGGTCGCCGGACGGAGAGCGCCTGGCGGTCAGTCTGTCGCAGGCGGGAAGCCCTGATGTCTGGGTCATCGACTTGAACAACGGCCGCCGTCAGCAGTTGACCCACCACTGGTCCATCAATACCGAACCCGAGTGGTCGCCGGACGGCGAGCGTATCTACTTCACCTCCGATCGTGCCGGACGACCGCAGATTCACGTCATGGGCACCGATGGCAGTAATTTGCAGCGGGTTACCTTCGACGGGCGCTACAATGCCGGGGCTTCGATCGGCCTCGAGGAGCGTTTTCTCGCCGTTGTTCACAGCGACGGCGACAACGACTTTCGCGTTGCAATTTTTGATCGCGAAAACGAGCGGATGCGTGTATTATCGAACGGCCGGTTGGACGAGTCTCCGAGTTTTGCACCGAACGGCAGTATGGTTCTGTACGCGGCCCGGGAAAATGGGCGGGGCGTACTTGCGGCTGTGTCGGCTGACGGCAGAATTCGGCAGAGACTCGTTGCCAGTGAGGGCGATGTCCGGGAGCCGGCCTGGTCGCCAATGATTCGTTAACCTTTGCCCAACATCATCCGATTTTATTCGGGAGGTTTCATGAAAACTGCACTGCGTTTTGCCGCCCTCGTGTTACTGGCTGCTTTCCTTGCTGCCTGTGCCCGGGATGTCCGTGAAGAGCCGACTGCTCCGGAACCGCCACCGCCGCCACCGCCTCCGGTGGAGGAAGTGGAGCGCCTGGACGCGCGTGATTTCTCTGATCCGCGCAACCTGGACAATCCGGACAGTTTGCTGAGCCAGCGGACCATTTACTTCGAGTTCGACCGCTCCAATGTTCGCGCCGAGTTCCGGCCGATCATCGACGCGCATGCCACTTATATCCAGGCCAACCCCAGCGCCCGGGTCATCCTGGAAGGTCATACCGACGAACGCGGGTCGCGAGAGTACAACCTCGGCCTCGGCGAGCGTCGCGGCAATTCCGTCCAGGATCTGCTGGTTGCCGCCGGCGTGGCGTCGCGCCAGATCGAGGTCGTCAGCTTTGGCGAAGAGCGTCCGGTCTGCCGGGAAAGCAATGAAGATTGCTGGCAGCGCAACCGGCGCACGGAAATCGTTTACACGGCGCGCTGATGCCGGTTGCATTTCGTCCAATGCGATACTGGATGACGGCAGCGGCGCTCGCCGCTGCCGTCGCCTTGCCGGTTCAGGCGCAGGACACGAGCCAGACGATCTATCAGCTGCAGGAATTGCTCGAAGAAGTGCGCGAGTTGCGCGGCCAGGTTGAATCGCAGCAGCGCGAGATCGAAAACCTCAGGCGGCGCCAGCGCGATCAATACCTCGATCTGGATCAGCGCCTGCAACGGCTGTCCGGCGCCGGGGTTGAAGAGCCGGGCCGGGATGTCGGGACAGGAGCCGCTCCGGCACGACCTGCCGATGAATCTGCCCAAGTCGAAACCCCTCCGGAACTGGCCGACGTGCCGCTGGCTGATGTGCCGGAAGTCAGCGCCCCGGTCGATGCCCAGGCCGAGATCACCCCTCTGGCGTCGGCGGTCACGCCTGCGCCGCGCGATCTGGGAACGCCCACAGAGGAAGAACAGGCCGCCTATGATCGGGCGTTTCGGGCCCTGCGCGAGCAGCGGTTTGCCGATGCCGCCGAAGGCTTTTCGGACTTTCTGGATAGTTACCCCGACTCCGGCTATGCCCCCAACGCCCTGTACTGGCTGGCCGAAACCTATTACGTGACGCGTGATTTTGAAACCGCACTGGCGTTTTTCAACCAGCTTCGCGATCGTTATCCCGGCAGCAACAAGGATGGCGATGCCTTGCTGAAAGTTGGCTTCAGCCATTTCGAGCTGCGTCAATGGAACGAGGCCCGTGCCGCACTGGAGCAGGTGCGAAGCCAGCATCCGGGAACGACCCTGGCGCGTCTGGCCGAGAGCCGCTTGCGCGACATGCGGCTGGCCGGGCATTTTTAGCCACGGATTTCATTACCAGGGTTCAGCTTTCAGGGTTCAGGGTTCAGGTATTCCCAAATTCTTCGGCTGTAGCCCGGTCTTCAAGTTGCTGAACCCTGAACCCTGAACGCTTAAACCCGTTTCCCCCATGTCCTCCGAAACCCGCCTGAAAATCACCGAGATCTTCGGCTCCATCCAGGGTGAGTCCGACCTGGTCGGCTGGCCGACCGTATTCGTTCGCCTCACCGGTTGTCCGCTGCGCTGCCGCTGGTGCGATACCCCGTATTCTTTTCACGGCGGACAGTGGCGGTCCATCGACGAAATCCATGCTGCCATCGAGGCCTTCGGCCACCGGCGAGTGTGTGTGACCGGCGGTGAGCCGCTGGCCCAGAAACGTTGCCTGGACCTGCTTTCCTTTCTTTGCGATCAGGGGCTGATCGTGTCCCTGGAAACCAGCGGGGCCCTGGATGTTTCGGCGGTGGACTCGCGTGTGATCAAGGTGGTCGACTTCAAGGCGCCCGGATCGGGCGAGGTCGGGCGCAATCTCTGGAGCAACCTGGACTGCCTTGGACCACGAGACCAGATCAAGCTCGTGCTGGCCGACCGCAGCGATTTCGACTGGGCCCTGGCCCGGATCGAGCAGTACGGACTCGAGCGCTGGCCGGTGCTGCTCTCTCCGGTCTGGGGTGAACTTCAGCCACGAATGCTGGCCGAGTGGCTGCTGGAATCCGGTGCCCCGGCGCGACTGCAGCTGCAGCTGCACAAGTACCTGTGGGGAGAACAGCCCGGTCGCTGAATCCCGGTCCTGGTACCGGGGGCTCTGGTATCCTGTAAGCGGCGGGATTCTATGACTCGGGCGCCTGCCGCCAGCGCCCCGGCGGGATACGAAACGGACATGGCACATATCGTCTGGACACCCGACCTCGACACCAACATCGAGGTCATCGACAAGCAGCATCGTCGGATTGTCGACTACATCAATGCCCTGGATGATGCGATTGAAAGCGGGGATCGGTCACGGGTGCGGCAAGTGCTCGATCAACTGGTCGACTACACGCTGTCGCACTTCGCCTTTGAAGAGAGCTTGATGGAAGATGCCGGCTATCGCTTTCTCAACGCCCATCGTCGCGTCCACGAGGTCTTTACCAAGCGCGTGGCCGACTACCAGCGGCGGTTCGCCGATGGCGAGGACATCGCTCCCGAGCTGCAAAAGACGCTGCAGACCTGGTTGATCAACCACATTCGAAACGACGACAACGATTACGCCGACACCGTCCGGGCCAACATGGGTGGAACCGAGCACAAATCCGAGCCCGGCTGGCTGAAGCGCCGTCTGAGCCGAATCTTCCGTTCCCGCTGAGGTTTTGCCATGTCCCGCATCGACTGGACCGATAATTTGAGCACCGGCATCCCCGTCATCGATGGTCAGCACCAGCGCATCATCGGCTACATCAACGACCTGCACCAGGCCCGTACCCAGCAGGGAGTGGCCGAAACCCTGGGCGAGTTGCTCGACTACACTCTCTCGCACTTCGAGTTCGAGGAAGCGATGATGGAAGAGGCCGGGTATTCCGGGCTCGAAGAACACAAACGAACCCACGATGCGTTCCGGGCCAGGATCGAGGCCTTCGGCGAGCGCCACGCGCACGGTGAAGACATTGCCGAGGAAATCCTGGCCCTGCTCACCAACTGGCTGTATGAGCATATTGCCGAAGACGACGGCAGCTACGCGCCCTACATCCGCGATCAACAGCTCAACGAACCGGCCGCGCACGCCAGCTGGCTGCGACGGCTGCGGTGGAAATTCGAAGAAAAGGCATAGCGTTGCGCCCGTCGCCGCATGGCCCGCCGGCGACTGCCGTTCGCCAGAACCAAGGAGTCAGAGCAATGGATCTCACGAAAACACTCGATAAAGTTCGTCACGCGGTCGCCGAAGCCGGCGCGGAAATTCTGCGCATCTACAGTGATCCGGATCGATTCGATACCCGGCACAAGGAAGACAACAGCCCGCTGACCGCGGCAGACGTGGCGGCCAACAAAATGCTGGTGGCCCGTTTGCGTGAATTGACGCCGTCGATTCCGATTCTTTCCGAGGAATCGAAACAGGCTCCGTGGTACGAGCGCAAGCACTGGGCGCAGTGCTGGGTGGTCGACCCGCTGGACGGAACCAAGGAATTTCTCAAACGCAACGACGAATTCACCGTCAACGTGGCCCTGGTCCGCGACCACAAGCCGATTCTGGGTGTGGTGTTTGCCCCGGCCCTGCAGAAGTGGTACTTCGCGGCCCGCCACGAGGGCGCCTGGCGCCAGGTCGGTGGCGGCGTGATGGACCGGCTGCAGGTGGCCGAAAAGCCGGCTGACCGGCCCTGGAAGGTGGTCGGCAGCCGCTCGCACGGTACACCGGAAGTCGACGCCTTCGTGGCCAGGCTGGGCGAGGCGGAAATGGTCGCGATGGGGTCGTCGCTGAAACTCTGCCTGGTCGCAGACGGCACGGCCGATGTCTACCCGCGCCTGGGTCCGACCAGCGAGTGGGACACCTGCGCCGCCCAGGCGGTCGTGGAGGAGGCCGGCGGTCAGGTGCTGAACGCCGAAACCGGCGAGCCCCTGCGCTACAACGCCCGCGAGTCCGTGCTCAACCCTCACTTCATCGTCTGCGCTCGACCCGATCCGGCCTGGTTCGCAAAGAAATAGCCGTGCTAGTGGGCCCGGGTCTCCGCGCCCCGGGCGCGCCGTCGGCACTCTGCGTCGCTGATTTCCGGACGTTCGCCAGCGGAGGTGATGCAGCGGCAGATGCCGGTTTCGGGCGATTCGGCGCAGAACAGACGGTCCGGGTCGCTGCGCCGGAGTGACTCCGGCAGGCGAATTTCGGGGCGGGCGTTCGGGCTTTGCCAGGACTCGGGCAGGGGCCGGTCCAAAGCAAGCCAGCTGCCGGCAGCGACTGCCAGCAGTACCAGCACCAGTACCCATCCGGGCCGACGCCAGAACGGCGCTCGATTGATCATGCGCCGATCATACCAGCCCGTCTTCCAGCCGGCGGCGCCGACCCGTCGCGGCGACGGGACATTCCGGCTTCAGTCGTTTTCATCCTGCTCGAAGTCCCCGGCCACGGCATAGCTGATGCGCTCGGGGTCGAAGTGGCGCCGAACGGCGGCGTTGACCTCCTCGCTGCTCAGGGCCTGAAGCGCCTCCTCGAAGCGCTGCTGCCGGAACATGTCGCGATCCAGGTAGAGGTTGGCGTTGAGCGTGCCGACCAGGCTGGCGTCGTTGCTGCGCCGCAGTTCACGCTGCTGCAGCAGGCCGCGCCGGCCGGTCTCGATCTCGTCGTCCTCGAAGCCTTCGTCGATCACCCGGTTCAGTTCCTCGAACAGCACCTCGACCAGGC
>REEW01000164.1 GCA_007694885.1 Wenzhouxiangella sp.
CTGTTCGAGCCGGCCATCAACGACCAGCAAAACGAGCACATCGTGATGCTCGAGCGCTGGTTCACGCCGGCCGAAGCCCTCAAGCTGGTCACCCACGACAACGCCAAGCTGCTGGCGCTATCGGGCCTGCGCAGCCCTTACCAGGGTCGCCTGGGCGTGGTCGCCGAAGACGCCCTGGCCGATCTGCTGCTGGTCCGGGGCAACCCGATCGAAGATCTCGACCTGATCGGCGATCCCGCGCGCAATTTCGTGATCATCATGAAAGACGGGCGGATCTACAAAGACATCCGTGCCGAACAGTAAGGCCGCAATCGCGGCGGCCAGCAGGCCGATTGCTGTATCCTCGCAAGGTAGAGACTTCCCTTGCTGAGTCGAGCATGGAGCCCGCATTGACAGCCGCCGCCATCCCACCCGCCGTCGGCCCCGGCACCAACGTCGTCGGCTATTTTGCCCAGTCCAACACCGCCGGCCAGGTCATTGTCGTGGTGCTGATCGTCCTGAGCCTGGTGGCCTGGACCATCATGGTCGGCAAGTACCGCGATCTGCGCCAGCTGCAATCGCTCAACGGCCACTACGAACGCCTGCTCGCCAAGCAGCGCAAACTGCTCGACCTGGACCCTGATTTGCCCGCCGAAAGCCCCTACAACGCGCTGGTCCAGAACGCGCTGGAGGCCTTCTACCACTACGGTGCTGATCTGAGCGACCCCGACACCCACCGCGCGGCCTTGCGCATGGGCCATGTTGAAAACGCCATGCAGCGCGGCGTGGCCAACCAGACCGTGCGCTACGAATCGAAAATGGTGCTGCTGGGCTCGATCGTCACCGGGGCGCCGTTTCTCGGTCTGCTGGGCACGGTGTGGGGCGTGATGGATGCCTTTGGCGCCATGGCCGGTACCGGCAGCGCAAGCCTGCAGGCACTGGCCCCGGGCGTTTCGGGGGCGCTGTTGACCACCGTGGCCGGTCTGCTGGTGGCCATCCCGGCGGCCTT
The DNA here is from genome assembly GCA_007694885.1 of Wenzhouxiangella sp. GTDB lineage: Bacteria > Pseudomonadota > Gammaproteobacteria > Xanthomonadales > Wenzhouxiangellaceae > Wenzhouxiangella. The sequence continues at coordinate 989 of REEW01000164.1, forward strand.
CGGCTACAACTACCTGTTGCAGAAGTCCAGAATCGCCATCGTCGAGCTGGAAAATTTTGCCAGCCTGATTGCCGACCGCATCGAGATGGAAGCCCAGGCCGCAGCAGCCGGCTTTCTTTGATGCGCAACGCTCCCGCAACGAACCGAACGCGCTGAGACCATGGCCCGCCGCTTTCAAACCACAAATCGACTCTCGGCGCTGACCGAGATCAACGTGACACCGCTGCTCGACATGGCCTTTGCGCTGCTGATCATCTTCATGATCACGACCCCCTTGCTGGAACAGACCATCGACATCGACCTGCCGGTGGAAACCCAGCACACCCAGCCCGATCGGCCGGCCCAGTACCACGTCATCGCCATCGACCATCATGGCGACTATTTCTGGGACGACGAAGCCGTTTCGCCGGAGCTGCTGGGCGTGTTGCTGGACCGGCTCGCCGCGGAGCCGGATCCGCCGCTGCTGAGCATCCGCGCCGATGCCGGCCTGCCCTACCAGGAAGTCATCACGCTGCTCGATTCCATCCGCCGGCGCGGACTGACGCGAATCAACCTCGAAACCCGGGTGGAGTGATCCGGGGTCGCATTCGGCAAACATAAAGACCCGGTGGCTACGGCGTCGGCACCCGGACCGATGGACCCGGATGCGGAATTCAATCCTTCCTGGCCGAGCGTCGGCGTGTCTCGGTTTCGGCATAGCGGTTGTACATGTCCAGAAGGATCTTCTGGAACGACTCGCTATAGCCGGCGGCAACGCCCAGCAGGAGCGTGGCTATTGCGGCGCGATCGGGGTTGTTTCGAATCCACTCGCGAAGTACCGGATCGGCGTTTTCCTGCAGCAGCTGTTCAAGCCGGTCGGGCAATTCGGCGCTCGGATGAGCGCGCGGCGGCCTCTTGTTCGTCGACAGGCGCGTAATCACAAGCACTACCGCGATCACGATGATCCCGATCGCTGCCGTGACCAGCGCGGCCAGCGCGGGCGGCAGCCATTCGTTGAACATGAAAAAGCAGGCCAGAAAAAGGAAGGCCACCACGACGAACCCCACCGGCACAACGATTGCGCCGGTGATGGTCCACTTTTCAACCCGATCCTTCAGTCGCTCGAACATACCAGGCCCGTCATTTCACAGGTAGAGACAGTGGTCGGTCTGACGATACGGGAATCAATCCTGGCAGGCCCGACCGTCGAACCAGTCGCGATAAACCGGAAAACTACCGCGAGAGCACCTTGCCCAGGACAAAGCCGATCCCAAGTGCGATCGCGAGACTGGTAATGGGGCGCTCTTCAATTTCACTTTCCATGGCATCCCAGGCTTCCTCGGCCTGCTTGCGCGACTGCCTGGCCGCACCACGAACGCGCTCACGACCTTCAGCCACACCATCACGAGCCAGACTCGACAGCGTCTCGCTCATTTCGGCGAGATCGGATTTCAGGCTGGCGTACTCTTGCTTGAGTTCCTTGATGTCTTTTTCGGTCGCTGCAGTCATGATCAATCCTCCGTAATGTAACCATTTCCAATCAACAAGCTGATCAATAAAACGGCTCCTTGACGTTACTTTTCACGGCAACGCGAGCACCCTTTCAAGCTAGCATGAAAGCAGCCTGCGAGTGGCCGGAAGCGCCAATTCCCGGAACACGCCAACCAGGAAAAGCAACACGCAGACTGGCTGGCAGAACGAATCGTCGCGCTCAATGCCCTCCATGCCCAGGGCAATCTCTTCAGCCAGGTCCTTTTGTACGGAACTTTCGACCTCGCCTTTGAGCGTCGCTGTGGTGCCGTCCACCTCAATGTCCAGACCAAAAGGCGAGAGATGTCGGTTCAACGCCATTGCCGACCAGATCTGACCTTCCAGGCGTGCCTCATTCAGCGCATCGGCCATGTCTTTTTCGTCTGCTTGCAGTGGAGCAGCCATCAAGAGCGACACCAGGATGGTTGCCAGGAAAGGTGTTCTGGATGCCTTCAGTGGCGAAAATGCACAAAGACGCGACCGAAGTTTTTCGAATCCTTCTCGATGCGGTGGTAGCGTGTCTTGATGTCGCCGCGCTGAAGAAAGCGCAGGACGCGTTTCTTGAGCTGGCCCGAACCCTTTCCCGGAATGATTTCAACCGTCTTGATGCGCTGCTTTTCGGCCTGATCGATGACCTCGTTCAGGGCCTGCTCGATCTTGCCGCCCTGGCTGAAGATGGGGTGGAGGTCGAGGGTGATTTTGGCCATGGTCAGACTGCCACCGATTCAGTCCGCTTGAGCCACAGGCCAGCCAGGGCCAGACCGGCCGCGATGTAGATCAGCCCGCCGGGCACCCACATCAACAACCCGGCCAGCAGCGCCATCGCATAGATAACGAGCAGGCCGGCCGCGAGCACAAACACGCCCTGGCCAACCTCTGCCTTGGACAAATCAACCAGGCTGACCGCCGCTACAGCCCCCCAGGTCAGCACAGCAACCATCGTGTCGCTGGTCACTTACTCAAACCCCGGGCGAGGAGACAACCCATTGTTTTCTTTTGATCATTTTCCGAGGTGACGAAAGTCACCTTGATTCCAGACCGATCCCAGCCTACTCTTTTCGTTTCCGAAACGCGGCCTCCAGGGAGAGATGCAATGCAACAGTGGAAGGAAAAATGGGGTCGTTTGAGCAAGCCGGTGCGCGCCTCGCTGTGCACGATCGGCGTTGTCGTTGGCGGTGTAATGCTGTTCAATTTGGGGCTAGCCATCGGTGAGGCCGTTTACCTTGCCTTCGGCACCTGATCACCGACACCGGCCAATTTCATTAGTGTATAACGACAGATTACCGCAAAAGCCTTGGATTTGCCCCATGCGCGCAATTCAGATCAGCCAGTTCGGAAACCCGGCCGACATCCGGGTCAGCAACATCGAGCCACCGTCCGCGCCCGGCCCAGGCCAGGTGCGCCTGGGAGTGCACGGCGTCGGGGTCGGTTACTTCGACGGCCTTTTGATCCGCGGCGACTACCAGATCCGGCCGGATTTGCCGTTCGTGCCGGGCAGTTCGCTGGCCGGCGTGATCGAGTCGGTCGGCGAGGGTGTGACCCATCTCAAGCCGGGTGATGCGGTCGCGGCATTCGCCCTGCACGGCGGCATGGCCGAGCAGATCGTGCTGCCGGCGGCATCCTGCGCGCCGCTGCCGCCGGGCATCGAGCCGGTCCATGCGGCCAATTTCTTCATTTCCTGGGCAACCAGCCTGTTCGGCCTGCGCGAAATCGGCCGGCTGGCCGCGGGCGAGACCGTGCTGGTTCTGGGTGCCTCGGGCAGCACCGGCACCACCGCCATCGAATGCGCCAAAGCCCTGGGCGCGCGCGTGATCGCCTGCGCCTCGACCGCGGCCAAGCGCCGGCACTGCCTCGACCACGGCGCCGATCTGGCCGTGGACTACAGCACCGAGGGCTGGCGCGAAGAAGTCAAACTGGCCACGGCCAGGCGCGGCGTGGACGTGGTCTACGATCCGGTCGGCGGCGATCTGTCGGAGGCCGCACTGCGCCTGATGGCGCCGGGCGGGCGCTTCCTGGTGGTCGGTTTCGTCACCGGCATCAGCAGCATTCCGCTCAACCTGCCCCTGCTCAAGCGCTGCTCCATCCACGGCGTGAACTGGGGCGGGACGGTGATGGCCGACCCCGGCGTGGTCGCCCCGGTCATCCGAACCCTGGCCGAATGGGCGCTGAGCGGCGCCATTGACCCGGCGCCAACCCGAACCTATCGGCTGGAAGAGGCCGGCGAGGCCTTCGCCGCCCTGTTTGGCCGCGAGTCCACCGGCAGCCTGGTCGTGCGGCCGTAATCCGGCTTACCAATCCCCCAGCTGGATCACCGGGGCGAAAAAGATCATCAGGATGAACAGCGCCACGGCCACGTAGGCCAGGGTGCGCAGCGGATGGCGGTACAGGGTGGTCCAGAAGGTCTCGGCCCGGCCTTCTTTTCTGGCCTGTTCGAGCTCGGCGCGCACGCGCCGGCTGCGCTCGGCCTGGTAGTCGTCCATCAGGGCGCGGGCGCGCGGGAAGTCCTCGGCGTCCTTGAGCCAGATGCCGCCGGCGGTGATGCCGAACGGACCGGGCGGGGTCGCGTAGTGCTCGATCCCGTGCTCGCTCATCAATTCGGCGACCTCGTGCGCTTCGTCTTCGTTGACGTTGCGCAGGTTGAGCAACAGCTTGGGCATCAGTCGGCGTTGCCCCCGGCTTCCTCGGCCAGGATGGTCTCCCCGGATCCGAAATTCAACGGCGACTGGGCGGACAGCCAGGCCAGCACGGCGTAAGCGGCGGCATTCTGGGCCAGTTCTTCCGGGTCGATCTTGTCGAGGGTGTCGTTTTCGGTGTGGTGGTAGTCGAAGTAGGTCGTGCCGTCCTGGCGCAGATCCACCGCGGCCATGCCGAACGGGGCCGAGGGGATGAAGTCCGGGCCGCCGATGGCGCGGCGTCCGCCCAGTTCGATGCCCAGCGGGGCCAGTTCGGCCTGGATCGCCTCGATCACCGGCCAGGCCTCGTCGCTGACCCGGGCGGCGATCTCGTAGATGGGACCTGCGCCGAAATCGGATTCGGCACCGAGCTGGATGTTGTGGAAATTGTCGGCGTTTTCCTCGGCCCAGACCCGGCCACCCCACAGCCCGATTTCCTCGGCGGCGAAGTAGATGATGTGGATGGAGCGATCCGGCCGGCGGTCCAGGTCCAGGATCAGGCGCCCGGCCTCGGTGATGATGGCGATCCCGGCGCCGTCGTCCAGGGCGCCGGTGCCCACGTCCCAGGAATCCAGGTGGGCGCCCAGGGCGACGATCTGCTCCGGGTATTTTTCTCCGGTGATCTCGGCAATCACGTTATGCGAGGTGTAGGCCTCGACGAACTCGGCGTCGACCTCGACCAGTGCCTGGACCGGCTCGCCGAGTTCGATCAGGCGCTCGAGCCGGTCGGCGTCGGGGTTCGAGATGGCCACCGCCGACAAGGCGCGGGTGTCGGCGTCGAAGCGCTGGGTGCCGGTGTGGGCGAAGCGATTCGACGAGGTGCCGATGGAGCGAATCATCAGGGCCAGCCCGCCTTTTTCGGCCGCGACCCGGGCACCGATCGAGCGGGCCTGAACCGCCGGCCCGTAACCCGAACCATCGCGCGCGGCTTCCATGCGGTTGCGGATGAACACGATGCGGCCCTCGACGTCAGCCGGGTCGGCCGCTTCCAGCGCGGCCAGGTCGTCGAACATCACAACATCACCCACCAGGCCGCCTTCGGGCGTGGCCGGGGAGAACCCCAGGGCCAGGGTCACCATGTCGAATTCGACCGGCGAGGTGATGACGGCGCGCTCGAGCTTGCGGTGCCAGGTCGGGAAGGTCACCGGCTGCAGCCAGACCCGGTCGAAACCGGCCTCGTTCAACAGTTTTTCGGCCCAGGCCACGGCGCGGGCGTCGGCCTCGGTACCGGCCATGCGCGGACCGATCCGGGTGGTCAGGTCAGCGACCACGTCGAAGCCGCCATCGCGCGCCAGCGCCCGCTCGCGAAGCTCGCGGGCCACGGTCAGGTCTTGTTCGCTGAAAAGATCGGCCGCGGCCGGAGTGACCAGCAGCAGGCTCAGGGCAAGGCTTGAGAAAGAGTTCATACGGTTCCGTTTCCTCCGAGAAACTGGGTGACGCCTTCCAGGAACATCTGCACGGCAATGGCGACCAGCAGCATACCCATCAGGCGTTCGGTGGCGATCAAGCCGCGCTGACCCAGCAGACGCTTGAGCTGGGGGGCGGCCAGCAGGATCACTGCCGTGGCCCCCCAGGCCGCGAGCACCGCCAGGGTCCAGACGCCGAGCCGGCCCGGCTCGGCCGTGGCCAGCAGCAGCAGGATGGCCATGGCGCTGGGCCCGGCGACCATCGGCACGGCCAGCGGCACCAGAAAGGGCTCGTCGTGATCGTCGTCGTAGTCGTCGCGCATGGAGCGCGGGACGGGAAAAATCATTTTCAGCGCGATCAGAAACAGGATGATGCCGCCGGCGACGCTGATCGAGGCCTGGC
>REEW01000075.1 GCA_007694885.1 Wenzhouxiangella sp.
CTCGGGCTTCGGCTCGGCCGTGCCCGTTGGCATCGGCTTCGAGGCGCCCGCGGGATCCGGCGTTGCCGGAAGCGAGGAGTCCTTGCGCTGCTCGATTCGTGCCGGCTGACGAGCCGGCATGTTGGAGTTCGCCGGTTTCGCTGTCGATGTTTCGGACGCAGGCGCCGCATCGGTGCCTGCCTGGCGCGATTCCGCACCCCGATCGCGTCCGGCCTCGGGTGACTGCTGCCGATCATCGCCGCCGCTCGAACTCTTCTGGCGCCGTTTCTTGCCGCCACGGCGGCGTCGCTTCTTGCGCGGCTGGTCTTCGCCGGCGGGGCCCTTTTCTGCCTTGTCTGCGGTGCTGGTCGGTTCGTCTCCGCCGGCTGGCGGCTGTGCATCCTGCCTGGACCGCTTTTTCTTTTTCTTCTTGCCGCCCCGGGGCTGGCGGCTCCCGTCGCTGTCGCCGTCCCGGGTGGGGCGGCTGCGCGGGCTTTCCTCGGCGCGCGTCTGTCCCGACGGTTTCCGGGTAGTGCGGGACGAAGGCCGTGGCTTGCTCTCCCGAGTCGCGGTTTTTTCGGTCCCGCCGAACAGGGAAGCCAGGGCCGCCAGCATTCTCTGCCACCACCCCGGAGCGGGGGGAGGGGCCTTGCGCTCGGGCGCTGGAGTTGCCGGCCGGATACCGCTGACGGCCGCTTCTGCCGGCTTGACCGGCACTTTATCGGCCTTGGTCGTGCCTGCGGGTACCGGATCGGCGTCTTCACCGGTGGCCAGCGCGTAGCTGGGCTCATCCATGGTTTCGCTGGAGCGCAGGCGCTGAATCTCGAAACGCGGTGTTTCCAGCCAGCGGTTCGCAACCACCGTCACCGGCAGCTTGTTGCGCCGCTCGATCTCGGCCATGACGCCCCGCTTTTCGTTGAGCAGGAAGTTGGCGACCTCGATCGGGGCCTGGACGATCACCCGTGAGGTGTGGTCCTTCATCGTTTCTTCTTCAGCCAGGCGCAGGATGGACAGGGCCAGTGACTCGATCGAGCGGATCGAACCGTAGCCATCGCAGCGCGGACAGGTGATGTAGCTGGACTCGCCGAGCGAGGGGCGCAGGCGCTGGCGCGACATTTCCATCAGTCCGAAACGAGATATGCGTCCAATCTGGACCCGTGCCTTGTCGATGCGCATGGCCTCGCGCAGACGCGTTTCGACCTCGCGCTGGGCGTCTTTGCTCATCATGTCGATGAAATCGATCACGATCAGGCCGCCGAGGTCGCGAATTCTCAGTTGGCGGGCGATCTCGTCGGCGGCTTCCAGGTTGGTCTGCAGCGCAGTTTCCTCAATGTCTGCGCCCTTGGTGGAGCGGGCCGAATTGATGTCGATCGACAGCAGGGCCTCGGTGTGGTCGATGACCAGGGCGCCGCCGGAGGGCAGGCGGACTTCGCGCGAAAACGCCATTTCGATCTGGCTTTCGATCTGGTAGCGCGAAAACAGCGGGGTGTCGTCGCGGTAGGCCTTGAGCTTGCGAAGGTTGTGCGGCATGACCTGCTGCATGAACTCGCGCGCGTCTTCGAACACCTTGTCGCTGTCGACGAGAATCTCGCCGATGTCTTCGCGCAGGTAATCGCGCAAGGCGCGAATGATCAGATTGGACTCCTGGTAAATCAGGAAGGGCGCCTTGCGGGTCTTGGCTGCCTCCTGGATGGCCGTCCAGAGCTGAAGCAGGTAATCCAGATCCCACTGCAGGTCTTCCTGTTCGCGACCCACACCGGCTGTGCGAACGATCAGGCCCATGCTGTCGGGCACTTCCACCTGCTTGAGCGTATCGAGCAGCTCCTTGCGTTCGTCGCGCGAGATCTGGCGCGAGACCCCGCCGGCACGTGGGTTGTTCGGCATCAGCACCAGGTAGCGGCCGGCAAGGCTGATGAAGGTGGTCAGTGCCGCCCCCTTGGTTCCGCGTTCTTCCTTGTCGACCTGGACGATGACTTCCTGGCCGGCGCGCACGGCGTCTTTGATGTCAACCCGGTTGCCGCCGTCGAGGGTCTTCTGCGCTTCGTCGCTGAAGTATTCCCGGGCGATTTCCTTCATCGACAGGAATCCGTGACGATCGGAGCCGAACTCGACGAAGCAGGCGTCCAGGCTCGGTTCGACACGCGTGATCCGGCCTTTGTAGATGTTGGATTTTTTCTGTTCCTGGGCGGGTACTTCGATATCCAGGTCAAGCAGGGTCTGGCCATCAGCAATGGCTACGCGCAACTCTTCGGGCTGAGTTGCGTTGATCAACATGCGCTTCATTTGTCAAAATCCTCCGCCGTTCCGGCCGCTGGGCGGCCCGAAACCGGTAACGAAGACATTTTGGCGTGCCGCGATCGGGCAGGCCCGGCGACGGGCATCGGAACGCGTGAAACGATTCCGATGATCTCGACGCCGCGCTGTTGCTGCGCGTTGATACGGCGCGTTGTTCCAGGGTCTCCCGTTACGACAGGGTGACTTCAGTTCAGCAAAATGTCTTGTTCTACCGATCCCGGCACAGGTTCGATTGCACGCTTCGAGGCCGGGAACTGGCTAACTTGTTTGGTTCTGATCGGATTGCAGTCCGATCCCGTTGATTCATTTGGACCCGCGCTGGCGCGACTGGCGACCGGCAGCGGTGTCCCGACCGGCGACTTCCTGCGTGGAAGCAGCCGGCAGCAGAACTTTTCGTTGGAGCCTCAGTGCGAATGCCCTTTCTACCTGCGCTTGACATTGGCTCGGGCGAGGAGGGCTGTTGCGCTATCGCGCTGCCCGGAAATCGCCTGCGGGCCCGGCAATCGCGAATGGTGGCGTAACTGCGGCGGTCCAACCCTGTTATGTTAGCACTCCTGACGGCTTCGGGATAGACTCCGCAACATGCTTTTCCACTTTTCCGGCAAGTGCTTATGAACTCTCCCAAAGCCGGCTCGCGGGTTCGCCACGTGGTCGTACCCGAGGATCGAAGCGGCCAGCGGCTGGACAATTTCCTGGTCGGCCATCTCAGCGGCGTTCCGCGCAGCCTGGTCTATCGGCTCGTTCGTACCGGCCAGGTCCGGGTCAACGGCGGGCGGGCCAAGCCGATGAAGAAACTCCGCGGCGGCGACGAGGTCAGAATTCCTCCGGTCGCGATTCGACCCGAAGACCAGACCAGCGTGCCCGACGAGCTGGTCGAGCACATCAAAAGCAGAATCATCGAGCAGAATGAAGACTTCATCGTGATCGACAAACCATCGGGCCTGGCCATGCACGGCGGCAGCGGCATTTCGCTCGGTCTGATGAACGTGCTCGCCCGGATCAACGAAGACTGGCGCCCGGTCCACCGCCTCGACCGGCCGACCAGCGGCTTGCTCATTCTGGGCGGTCGCCACCGCTCGCTGGTCGCCCTGCAGCGCGAACTGGCCGGCAGGCGAGTGGACAAGCGCTACCTGGCCTTGATGACCGGCGTCTTGCCGGAGGCTCTGGTTACCGTGGATCGACCGCTGAAAAAGATTCGTGACGGCAGCGGTCAGCATCGCGTGGTCGTCGACGAGACCGGCCAGAGCGCGCTGACCCGTTTCCGGGTGCTGGAGCGCTTGCCGGGCCATACCTACGTGGAGGCCGAAATCGAGACCGGCCGTACCCATCAGATTCGAGCCCACGCCGCCGCCCTCGGCTATCCCCTGGCCGGTGACGAACGCTACAACGAGCAGGCTGCGCCGGACGGGCTCAGGCGTCTGTTTCTGCACGCCCATTATCTGCGCCTGTCGTGGCCCGAGGACAGGGTGTTCAGTTCGCCCCTGCCGGACGAGCTCGGGGCGGTGCTGGATGCGCTGCGAGCGCCGGCAAGGACCGGCTAAAGGGAACCCATGTATCAACCCATGACCTTGTTCGTCGGTTTACGCTATTTACGAGCAAAGCGGCGTAACCACTTCATTTCCTTCATTTCACTTGTCTCTATGGCCGGCATTGCCTTGGGCGTGATGACCCTGATCACGGTCTTGAGCGTGATGAACGGATTCGAGCGTGAATTGCGCGAGCGCATTCTCGGCATGATCTCGCATGCCACCATCCAGGGCTACGACGGCCGGTTCCCGAACTGGCCCGACATCGTGGCCGACGCCCGCGAGCATCCGCGCGTACTCGGCGCCGCGCCGTTCGTTGAACAGGAAACCATGCTGCGCGCCCGCCGCACCGCCGGAGCGATGATCCGCGGCATTGATCCGGCCAGCGAACCGGAGGTCTCGGACGTCGTCGACATGATGCGCCGCGGCAGCCTCGACGACCTCGCGCCGGGCCGCTGGCAGGTCATCCTCGGGGTCGGGCTGGCCACCCGCCTGGGGGTCGGACCGGGCGACTCGGTGACCATTTTCGCCCCGGAAATTCGGGCTACCCCGGCCGGCGTGGTTCCCCAGGTTCGGCGCTTTGAAGTCAGCGGGCTGTTCGAGGCCGGGGTGCACGAGTACGACACCGCACTGGCGCTGATTCACCTCGAGGACGCCCAGCGCCTGTTCCGGATGGGCGAGGACATCAGCGGCATCCGGCTCAAGCTCGACGACATGATGCGCGCGCGCTGGATCGCCCGTGAGCTCAGCGATGAACTGCCGGGCCTGTACCAGGTCCGCGACTGGACCCAGCAGCATGCCAATTTCTTTCGCGCCGTTCAGACCGAAAAAACCGTGATGTTCATCATCCTGTCGCTGATCATTGCGGTTGCGGCCTTCAACATCATCTCCACCCTGGTCATGGTCGTGACCGACAAGCAATCCGACATCGCCATTCTCAAGACCATGGGGCTGGAGCCTCGCCACGTCATGGCGGTGTTCATGGTCCAGGGTTCGCTGATCGGTGTCATCGGGACGCTGGTCGGGGTGTTGGCCGGGATTGTTCTGGCCCTGAACGTCGAGTCGGTGGTCGGGGCGGTGGAGAACCTCCTGAGCATCGAGTTTCTGTCGGCGGAGGTGTACTACATCAGCGATCTGCCCTCCGAGCTGCGCGCCAGCGACGTGATCCGCTTTGCCGGCCTGGCCCTGGTCCTGTCGCTGCTGTCGACGATTTATCCGGCCTGGCGGGCGGCCCGCACCGAACCGGTGGAGGCCCTGCGCTATGAGTAGGCAAGCCGTCATCGCCTGTCGGGATCTGGTCAAGACCTTCTTCCAGGGTCCGGCCGAAGTCCGTGTCCTGACCGGGGTCGATTTCGTCGTCGAACCGGGCGAGCGGGTCGCCATCGTCGGTGCTTCGGGCGTCGGCAAGAGCACCTTGCTGCACCTGCTCGGCGGTCTCGATCAGCCGACCTCGGGAAGCGTGACGGTCACCGGGCACGACATGGCCGCCGCCGACGAGCGCAGCCGGGCCCGTATCCGCAATCGTTCGCTGGGGTTCGTGTACCAGTTCCATCATCTGCTGCCGGAGTTCAGCGCGCTGGAAAACGTCGCCATGCCGCTGCTCATTCGCGGCGAGCCGGCGGCCGCGGCGGCCGCGGCGGCCGCCGAGTTGCTCGAACGGGTCGGTCTCGGGCAGCGTCTCCATCACAAACCCGGGGAGCTGTCCGGGGGCGAGCGCCAGCGCGCCGCTGTTGCCCGGGCGCTGATCAACCGGCCGGCCTGCGTGCTCGGTGACGAGCCGACCGGCAATCTGGACGAGAAGAACGCCAGCCAGATCTACGATCTGATGCTCGAACTCAATCGCGAAATGGAGACCAGCATCGTGCTGGTCACCCACGATCCGCAACTGGCCCGTCGCATGGATCGTTGCCTGGAAATGACGGGCGGAAAAATGCAGCCGCTGGACGGTTGATGCGTTGGTCGGCCGGGGCGCCGGCCGAAAGGAGCAGGGGTGCTCTGGGGATATGGCCTGGCTTTCGCCGGCGGACTGGTTTTGGCGACTGTGGTGCCGGTGCTGCCGCCGGTCTGGCTGGTCGTGCTCGCGGCACTGGCCGCGGTCATGCTGCTGGCATGGCGACGCCTTCTCGTTCCGGCCTGTCTGGTCCTGGGGGCTTGCTGGTTTCTGCTCCATGCGCACTGGGAGCTGGCCCGGGAATGGCCCGAGGCCCGCGCCGGCGAGACCGTTCGGGTCAGCGGGACGGTGGCGGGGCTTCCGGACAGTCGCGGCCAAAGCCTGCGCTTTCATCTGAGACTCGATCGCGATTCGCAGCAGTCGCTGCCCGGCATCGTCGAGCTGAGCTGGTTCCGTCCGCGCGAGTACCTGCAGCCGGGTCAGCGCTGGGAGTTCGAGGTGCGTTTGTTTCCGCCCCACGGGCGTCTCAATCCGGACGGCTACGACCGCCGCCGCCAGTTGCTGGCAGAAGGAATCGGCGCAACCGGCACCGTTGCAGGCCACCATCGCCGGCTGGCGTCTCGTTCGACAACCGGGCTGGTTGATCGCCAGCGCCAGTACCTGGCCGAGCGGCTGCAGGCCGACACCACGAGCCTGGACGCGGCGGCCTTGTTTCGAGCCCTGGGCCTGGCCGATCGCAGCGCCATGTCGCCGGAGCTTGGCAATCTTTTGCGGCGCACGGGCACGGCCCATCTGCTGGCCATTTCCGGCTTGCACATCGGCATGGTGGCGGGCCTGTTCGGATTGCTGGGTGCCTGGTTGCTGGCGCCCCTGGCCCTGGCGATGCCGGGCGCGGATCGGCGCCGGATCGGCGTGGCCTGCGGCCTGGTCGCGGCACTGGCCTACGCGGGCCTGGCCGGATTCACCCTGCCGACCGTGCGCGCCCTGATCATGCTCAGCGTCGGCGGGATCGCGCTTTCGCTTCGGCGCGGGATGAAACCCGCCCATGCCTTGCTGCTGGCGTTCCTGATGGTGGTACTGATCGACCCGCTGGCCCCGCTGTCGGTCGGTTTCTGGTTGTCGTTCGGGGCCGTGGCGGTGTTGATCTGGGCGTTCGCCTGGCGCCCCGGCCTGTCGTCGACCGGTTGGCTCAAGGGCCTGGTGCTGGCCCAGCTGGTCCTGGCGGTTGGTTTGCTGCCGCTGAATGCAGGCATTTTCGGGCAGGCGATTCCCGGCGCGCTGCCGGCCAATCTATTTGCCATCCCGATGGTCGGCCTGTGGATTCTTCCCTCCCTGCTGGCCGGCCTGCTGTTGCTGCTGCTGGGCTTGCCGGCCGGGCCCGCGCTGCTGCTGGCCGAGCACGGCATCGGGGTGCTGCTGGTCGGTCTGCAGTGGCTGGACTCAGCGGGTTGGGGATATCACCGCATCGCCAGCGGCGGGCTGCTCGCCCTGGTCGTGGCCATGGTCGGCGCCTTCTGGCTGCTGGGACCGCCCGGCTGGCCGGCGCGCTGGCTGGGCGCCTTCCTGATCCTTCCGCTGCTGTTGCCGCGGACCGAGGCGGTCAGTGATCAGGCGCTGGTCATGACCGTGCTCGACGTGGGTGACGGCCAGGCCATCGTTCTGGAAAGCGGCGGCCAGCGCCTGCTCTACGATACCGGCCCCGGCGATGGTAGCGGACGAGACAGTATCTCCCGGCTGTTGCCGGCCACCATCGCTTCGACGAGCGAACCGGTACTGGACGGGGTGGTTGTTTCACGAGCGCATCGGGGCCACGCCGGCGGTCTGGCCAGCGCGCGTGATTGGACGACCGGGGACCTCATCCGCGTACCGCCCGGACTGGACGGGCTGCGCTGCACTGCCGATGAGCGCTGGATGCTCGGCGCCTACACCGTGCGTTTCCTGCATCCTTCGGCCGGCTTGCCGGATCTGGGCGACAACAGTTCCTGCGTGGTTCATATCGAGGGGCCTGGCGGCAGGGTGCTGCTGTCCGGCGGGATCGACGAGCAGGTGGAGCAGCGCCTGGCGCTGGAGCACCCGCAACTGCGTGCCGATGTGCTGGTGCTGTCCCGGGGTGGCCACCGCAGCTCCGGAAGCCGCGCCTTCCTCGAGCTTGTGCAGCCGGACCTGGCCCTGGCGTCGGTCGCGCGCTTCGATCGTTTCGACCGCCCGCACCCCGAGTTGACCGGGCGCCTGGCCGAGCAGGGCGTGGCCCTGGTCGAGACCGGGCGCTGCGGTGCGGTCACGGTGCGGCTGAGCCCCGGCCTCGCCCCGGAGATCAGCAGCCAGCGCGGTCGTCAGCGCCGTTTCTGGGAGCGTGGTTCGGATTGCCCCTGACGATGGCATGCACCAAGGTCAAAGTACGGTGGCGGCCAAACCCGTTATCATGCGCGGCTAGACTGAACGATCCGGTTTATCGCTGACAAGGACTGCTTCGGACATGCTCGAAATCGTGATTGCCGGCGGCTGGCTGATGGTGCCCATCCTGCTGTGTTCCGTGATCGCCGTCGCCATCATCCTGGAGCGTTTTCTTGCGCTTCGGCGCAATCGCGTGGTGCCCGCGGGTTTGCCCGATCAGGTTCGACACTGGGCTGCCCAGGAAGAGCTCGATGACAAGCACATCGAGCAGCTGCGCCTGAGTTCGCCTCTGGGGCGAGTGCTGGCGGCGGCCCTGGAGCACCGCGACCGGCGGCGCGAAATCATCAAGGAAGCGGTCGAGGACACCGGCCGCCAGGTGGTTCACAGCCTGGAGCGGTTCCTCAACACCCTGGGAACGATTGCCGGGATCACGCCCTTGCTGGGCCTGCTCGGCACCGTGATCGGGATGATTCGGGTGTTCAGCGCCATCCTGGTGCACGGCGTGGGTGACCCCAACGAGATGGCCGGCGGTATTTCCGAGGCCCTGATCACCACCGCCGCAGGCCTGACCGTGGCGATTCCCGCGTTCTTTTTCTATCGCTATTTCCGCGGCCTGGTGCGCGACTACGTGCTCCAGATGGAGGCCCAGGCGCTGCAGCTTCTGCAGGCGATCGAGTACGGTCAGATCAGTCGCCAGCGCTTTCATGCCCGGCCCGGGAAAACCTGAGCACAGGTTGCCGCGATGCGTCTTCAGGACCAGGAACACGAAGAACCGGAGATCAACCTGACCTCGTTGATCGACGTGGTTTTCCTGCTGCTGATCTTTTTCATGGTTTCGACCACCTTCGATCGCCAGTCTCTGCTTCGCCTCGACCTGCCGGAGGCCGCGACCGCCGAGTCGGAGATCGTGCCGGACCTCATCGAGATCGTGATCACCGCCGATGGCGAGCTGTTCGTGGGTGACCATCTGGTCATCGACGCGCTTCGGTCGGCGGTGCGCGCCGCCCTGGCCGAGCGCCTGGCCGATCAGCCGGACGCCGCTGTCGTCATCCGGGCCGACGCCGAGGCACCCCACAGGCTGGTCGTGCTCGCCCTGGACTCGGCCGCCGCGGAAGGGGTGCGTCGGGTCGGCATTGCCGCGCTGGAAGACGGCGGAGAGCGCCCTTGAGCAGCCCGGCCGGCCAGGGGCCGCGCCTGTACCGCCGCCTGCTGGGATACGTGGGCCGCCAGCGCCACATCTTTGCCCTGGCGGTGCTGGCGGTGGCTCTGGATGCGGCCGGGCAGGGGCTGTTTTTCTACCTGCTGCGGCCGCTGATCGACGACACCATCGCCACGCCCGAGCCGGTCTTGAGCCTGTGGCTTCCGGCCCTGGTGATGGCGGCGGTGGTGCTCAGGATCCTGGGCAATTTCGGCGGCGTGTTCGGCATGGAGTGGGTTGGTCGTCGCCTGATCGCCGATCTGCGCGCCGACCTGTTTTCGCGCTACCTGGATCTGCCGGCTGCCTACTTCGACCGCCATTCGTCCGGGCAGATGATCTCGCGGGTGACTTACAACGCCGAACAGGTGGCCCAGGCAGCCACCACGGCGCTGATCGGCGCGGTCCGAGACGTCCTGACCGTGGTCGCGCTGCTGACCGTGATGCTGATCCAGTCCTGGCGACTGACCCTGACCATGCTGTTGCTGGTCCCGGTGATCGCCCTGGTCGTGACCGTGATCAGCCACCGGTTTCGCCGCATATCGACCCGTATCCAGGACTCCATGGGCGACGTCACCCATGTCACCGAAGAAGCGGTCAATGGCCACGAGGTGATCAAGGTCTTCGGCGGAAAAGATCAGGAATTAGCAAATTTTTCAGTAATTAACGAAAACAATCGAAGGCTTCACCTGAAGCTGATTGCGACCCAGTTGCTGTCGTCCTCGATGATCCAGCTGGCCGCCGGTGTGGCGGTGATCGTTCTGCTGCTGATGGCGGCCAGCGAATTCATGCGCGTCGAGGTCACGGCCGGCATCTTCATGTCGGTGCTGGCGGCCATGGTGGCCTGCATTCCGCCGCTCAAGCGCCTGACCAAGATGCACGTGATCATCGAAAAGGGTCTGGCAGCGGCCGACAGCATCTTCGCCGTCCTCGACCGTCCGGCCGAACCCGACGAAGGGCATCTGGCGCCGGAGCGCGTGCGCGGCGACATTCGTTTCGAGTCGGTGCATTTCAGCTATCCGGAGTCCGGTCGGGCGACTCTGGAGGAGATCGATTTGCACCTGCCGGCCGGCAGCGTCACCGCCCTGGTCGGGCGTTCGGGCTCCGGCAAGACCACCCTGGTCAAGCTGCTGCCGCGCTTTTACCTGGCCGATTCGGGCCGGATCCTGATCGACGGCGAGGATCTGCGCGACTACACCCTGGCCGCCCTGCGCCGGCAAATCGCGCTGGTCAGCCAGGACGTGGTCCTGTTCAACGACAGCGTGGCGGCCAACATCGGTTACGGTGTGATGGATCGGGTGTCGCCCGGTCAGATCGAGGCGGCAGCGCGTGCCGCCCATGCCATGGAATTCATCGAACGCTTGCCGCAGGGGATGGAGACCGCGATCGGCGAAGGCGGATCGCTGCTGTCCGGCGGACAGCGCCAGCGCCTGGCCATCGCCCGGGCCTTGCTCAAGGACGCGCCGATCCTGATCCTCGACGAGGCAACCTCGGCCCTGGACGCGGAGTCGGAAGGCCAGGTACAGGCTGCCCTGGAGGTGCTGATGGCCAACCGGACGACGCTGGTGATCGCCCACCGCCTGGCCACGGTGCAGCGCGCCGATCAGGTCGTGGTGCTCGACCAGGGCCGGGTGCGCGAAGTCGGTACCCACCATTCGTTGCTGGAGCGCGAGAACGGACTGTACCGGCATCTGCACAAGCTTCAGCTGGTCGAGGACTGATCGCGACGATGCGCCGTGCCCTGGAGCGCTACGCGCGGCGGTTGTGGTACGGGAGCGCCGAACCCGGTCCGGCCTGGCGGCTGGCCGCCGGCCTGCACCGGGCGGCTCTGGGCCGCCGCTGGCAGCGACCGGCCGAGCGCCCCTCGCGGCCGGTTGTGCTGGTCGGCAACCTGACCGTCGGCGGCAGCGGCAAGACCCCCGTGGTGATGGCACTGGCCCGGTTGCTGACTGCCCGCGGTCTGCGCGTGGCCATCATCAGTCGCGGTTACGGCGGCCGCCGAACCAGCCGGCCGCGCCGCGTCAACAGCGCTGACGATCCGCGCCAGGTCGGCGACGAGCCGGCCATGATGGCCGGCTCCAGCGAGGTGCCGGTGTGGATCGGCGTCGACCGCCGCCGGGTCTTCGAGGCGGCCGTTGCGGCCGGTGCCGAGGTGGTTTTGTCGGACGATGGCCTGCAGCACCGGGCGCTGCCGCGCAGCTTCGAGATCGTGGTCATCGACGGCGAACGCGGCCTTGGCAACGGTTTCTTGCTACCGGCCGGTCCGTTGCGCTCGCCGCCGGAGCGAATGGCTCAGGCCGATGCGGTGGTCGTCCGCGGCCCCTGCGACGGGCCGTCGTTGCCGGGACAGGTGTTTGAACTGGAGGCCTCGGCGCTGGTCGAGCTGAACGGTTCGGACCGGCGTGGGCCGGACGGTCTGGCCGGCCGACAGGTCAGCGCGGTGTGCGGCATCGGCAACCCGGATCAGTTCGCCGCCCAGCTTGGCCGGCTCGGCATGCGGGTCGAGCTGTTTGCGTTTCCCGATCACCACGTCTATCGCGCGGGTGATCTGGACGGGATTCCCGGTCCTGTCGTCACCACGGCCAAGGATGCGGTCAAGCTGCGAACGCTGGGCTCCCTGCCGGAGCGGGTGTGGGTGCTCGAAGTCCAGGCCCGGCTACCGCAGCCCCTGGTCGATTCGGTGCTGACCCATGTGGGACAATTCAGGCCATGAGCGTTCGCTTTCATCTGCTGATTCCGGCGCGCATGGCGTCGGCGCGCCTGCCCGGCAAACCGCTGGCCATGCTCGACGGACAGCCGCTGGTGGTGCGCGTACTTCAGTGCGCGCTGGCGGCCGGGGCCGAAACCGTGCACGTGGCGACCGACAGCGAAGCGGTCGCGGCCGCCGTCGCCGCCGCCGGCGGCCGATTCATCATGACCCGGCCTGATCACCTGTCCGGAACGGATCGTCTGGCCGAGGCTGCGGCCAGGATGAACCTGGACGATGAGGACATCGTGGTCAATCTGCAGGGCGACGAGCCGCTGATGCCGTCCGCCTGCCTGCACCAGGTCGCGGCTTTGCTCCACGCCGACCCCGGTGCGCAGTTGGCGACACTGTGGCTTCCGATCCTCGATGAGCATGAATGGGAAGACCCGAACGTGGTCAAAGTCGTCAGCGACCGGTACGGCCGGGCCTTGTATTTTTCGCGCGCGCCGATTCCCTGGCCGCGCGCCGGCGGTTTCCAGGCCGGCCGTGCCCGTCGCCATATCGGCCTGTATGCCTACCGGGCGCGGGCCTTGCGCGAGTGGGCCGGCCTGCCGCCGGCCGAGCTCGAACAGCTGGAGTCGCTGGAGCAGCTGCGCGCGCTCGCGGCCGGCTGGCGCATCATCGGCGCCCAGGCCTGCGCGCCGATTCCGCCGGGCATCGATACGCCGCAGGACCTGGCCCGTTTGCAGGGCCGATTTGTCAAAGCCAACTCACTGGACCAATGAACGCATGAACAGTCTGTTATTCGTCTGCCTCGGAAATATCTGTCGCAGCCCGACCGCCAAGGCCGTGTTCGACTACAAGCTCGCCCAGGCCGAGATGCCCCTGCTGACCGATTCGGCAGGCACCGGCGACTGGCACATCGGCAAGCCGCCGGATCCGCGCTCGCAGGCGTTCGCGCGCGCCTGGGGCGTGGACATCAGCGCTCAGCGGGCGCGCCGGATCTGCGCGGCTGACTTCGACCGGTTCGATCGGATCTACGCCATGGACCGATCGAACCTGGCCGACATCCAGGCCATGGCATCGCCGGGTTGCCGGGCCCGGATCGACCTGGTCATGAGCCTGGCCCCGGAGTACGGGATCGAGGAAGTCCCGGACCCCTACTACGGGGGCGATACCGGTTTTCAGCGCGTCATCGACATGCTGTCCGAAGCCGCCGACCGCTTGATCGAGGAGTTGCAGCAGCCGCGAAAATGAGCGAGTTCGACGGTGCCGCCTACGCTCGCCGCCTGGCCACCGGGCCCGGCGTCTACCTGATGAAAGACAGCCAGGGGCGGGTGCTCTACGTCGGCAAGGCGCGCAACCTGCGGCGGCGCGTTGCCAGCTATTTCGACCGGCGCGACAAGGGCGCCCGGATCAACCTGATGGTGCGCAAGACCGCCAGCATGGAAGTCAGCCTGACCCGGACCGAGGCCGAAGCGCTGCTGCTCGAGAACGAATGGATCAAGGCCCGTCGGCCGCGCTTCAACATCAACCTGCGCGACGACAAGAGCTACCCGTGGATCCGGCTCGATACCCGGCACGAGTATCCCCGCATTGCTTTTTACCGCGGCAGCCGCAAGCAGGGCGGCGAGTTTTTCGGACCCTATTCCAGCGCCGCCGCCGTGCGCGAATCGCTCAACCAGATCTACCGCCTGCTCGGGATCCGCCAGTGCCGCGACAGCGTATTCGCCAACCGCACGCGACCTTGCCTGCAATACCAGATCGGGCGCTGTTCGGCCCCCTGCGTGGGGCTGATCTCGAAACAGGACTATCAGGCCGACCTGGACGCGGCGCGGCGCCTGCTCAAGGGCGAGGACGCGGCCGTGATCGATTACCTGGCCGAGCGCATGCAGCGGGCCAGCGAGGCCCTGGACTTCGAGAAGGCGGCCGTCATCCGTGATCATATCCAGTCGCTGCAGCGGGTCCGATCCAGTCAGTTCGTGGCCGGCAGCAGCGAAACCCTCGACGTGGTCGCGTTGGGTACGGCGGCCGGACAGGCCGCGGTCCAGGTGGTCGAGTTTCGCCAGGGACGCAACATCGGCGGGCGCTGTTTTTTTCCGCGCAACCTGCACGCCGAGCTGACCGGTGGCGACATCATGGCCGCTTTCCTCGGCCAGTTCTATGCCGAGCGGATCGCCCCGGCCGAGGTCCTGCTGTCGCATGAGCCGGCGGAATCGGCGCTGCTGGCCGAGGCCCTGGGACGGCGGCGATCGGGTCCGGTCAAGCTGCGCTGGCGCTTGCGCGGTCAGCGTGCGCAGTGGGTGCGAATGGCCGAAACCAACGCCCAGGATGCGCTCAGGCGACGCTTGTCCGAGCGCGACCAGATCGGCCGCGGCCTGGCCGCGCTGGCCGAACTGATCGATCTGCCGGCGCCGCCGCAACGCATCGAGTGCTTCGATATCAGCCACATTTCCGGAACCGAAACGGTCGCTTCGTGCGTGGTCTTCGGGCCCGGCGGGCCGGTCAAGGCCAAGTACCGGCACTACAACATCAGCGATGTCGAGCCCGGCGACGACTACGCGGCGATGGCGCAAGTGCTGCAGCGCCGCTACCGCAAGGCGCTCGAGCAGGCCGACGAGCTGCCGGATCTGGTTGTCATCGACGGCGGCATTGGTCAGCTCAATCGCGCCCGCTCGGTCCTGGGCGAGCTTGGACTCGATGCCCTGGCGGTCCTGGGGGTGGCCAAGGGGGCGGCGCGCAAGGCCGGGCACGAGCGCCTGATCGTCGGCGATCGCGAAGTCGTACCCGGCCCGCATCACCCGGTATCCCATCTGATCCAGCAGGTCCGCGACGAAGCCCACCGGTTCGCGATCAGCGGCCACCGCCGGCGCCGCCAGAAGCGCGCCCAGGTCTCGCCGCTGGAGAGCATTCCCGGCGTCGGCCCGGCCCGCAGGCAGAGCCTGCTCAACCATTTCGGCGGCTTGCACGGTCTGGCCAAGGCCGGCGCGGAGGATCTGATGAAGGTGCCCGGGATCAACCGGCCACTGGCCGAGCGCATCGTCGAGCATTTGCGCAACCTGCCGTCATCCAGGACCAGCCCATGAGACCGGCGCGGTCGGCGCCCCGTCGCTGAACCGGAAATTCCTCATTTCTTCCCCAATCCCGCGAATTGGCTTCCGGTCCTGACCCGGATCCGGAATTGCGGGATAATCGGGTTCTTCCTTTTGGAACCGGCCGCGTGCAGCTGACCATCCCAACCCTGCTGACCTTGCTCAGAATCGTCCTGATTCCGGTGCTGGTCATCGTCTTCTATCTGCCGGCCGCGTGGGCCAACGTGGCCGCGCTGGCGATTTTCATCGTCGCCGGCATCACCGACTGGCTGGACGGCTGGATCGCCCGCCGCTACGGAATGACCAGCGCCTTCGGCGCCTTTCTCGATCCGGTGGCCGACAAGCTCATGGTTGCGGTTGCCCTGATTCTCATCGTTCAGCGCAATCCCGACGTCTGGCTGGCGGTGCCGGCGGCGGTGATCATCGGCCGCGAGATCACGGTCTCGGCCCTGCGCGAGTGGATGGCCGAACTCGGCGAGGGCGCGCGGGTCCGGGTCGCCTGGACCGGCAAGTTCAAGACCATTCTGCAAATGGTCGCCATCGGCTTCCTGCTGTATCGCGAGCCGCTACTGGGCCTGCCGGTGCTGACCATCGGCACCGTTTTGCTCGTGGCTGCGGCCGTCCTGACCATTCTTTCCATGATCAGCTACCTGCGCGCGGCCTGGCCGGCCGTGCAGCGGCAGCGTTGACCGACTGACGAACCCATGGCAAAACCGCTCCGAAAAAAATCGACCCTGGCCGAACGCGCCGATCGTCATCGACTTTATGAAGATAGCGTCCAGGACCCGGACACCGAGCTGGAATTCGTTGCCGATACCTTTGTGGCGCTGACCGGGCGACCGCTCAAACGCATTCGCGAGGATTTTTGCGGGACGGGCAACACGGCCTGTGCCTGGGTCAGGCTGGGCGAAGATCATCGGGCGATCGGGGTCGACCTGGACCCGGCGGTGCTGGCCTGGGGACGAGAGCACCATCTCGGGGCCCTGAAGCGTCGCCAGCGCGAGCGGATCGAGCTGATCGAGGCCGACGTGCTGAGCGTCGACACCGGGCCCGTGGACGCCGTCCTGGCGATGAATTTCAGCTACTACCTGTTTACCCGGCGCGATCTGCTGCGGGCCTATTTCGAGCGCGCCCGGGCGGCGCTGTGCGACGACGGCGTCCTGTTTCTGGACGCCTTTGGCGGCTACGACGCCCATCGCGAAATCGAGGAGCGCACCGAGTACGACGACTTCACCTACGTCTGGGACCAGGCCAGCTTCGACCCCATCCACCACCACATGACCTGCCGGATTCACTTCGAGTTTCCGGACGGCTCCGAGCTGAAAAACGCCTTCGAGTACCACTGGCGCCTGTGGACCCTGCCCGAGATTCGCGAGCTGCTGCTGGAGGCCGGATTCGCCCGTGCGACCATTTACTGGGAGGGCACCGACGAGGAAACCGGTGAGGGCGACGGCGAGTATTCGCCGTCCGAGATCGGCGACGCCGATGCCGGCTGGATTTGCTACCTGGTCGCCGAGAAGACGGTGCTCGGGTCCTGAGGCCAGGGCACGACCGCAACGATTGATTCGACAGAACGACAAGGGACTTTGACCAATGACGACACACCGAACCGAACGTGACAGCATGGGCGCGCTGGACGTGCCGGCCGACGCGCTGTGGGGAGCACAAACCCAGCGCGCCATCGACAATTTTCCGATCAGCGGCCAGCCCATGCCGGCCGCCTTCATCCGCGCGCTGGGGTTGATCAAGAGCGCCTGTGCCGAAGCCAACCTGGAACTGGAACTGCTCGACAAGCCCAGGGCCGACGCGATCATCCAGGCTGCGGGGGAGGTTGCAGCAAACCAGTACGATGACCATTTCCCGGTCGATGTCTACCAGACCGGTTCGGGTACGAGTTCGAACATGAACGCCAACGAGGTCATCGCGCGCCTGGCCGGCGCCGACGGCGAGCTTGGCGTGCATCCCAACGACCACGTCAACATGAGCCAGAGCTCGAACGACGTGATCCCGACCGCGATCCAGGTCAGCGCCTGCCTGGTGACGGCCGAGCACCTGCTGCCCGCGCTCAAGCATCTCCACGACGTGCTGAACCGCCGCGCCGAAGAGCTCGCCACCGTGGCCAAGACCGGTCGCACCCACCTGATGGACGCCATGCCGGTGACCCTGGGCCAGGAGCTGGAGTCCTGGGCGGCGCAGATCGCCAGCAGCTACGACCGCCTGACCGACACCCTGGCACGCAGCCGGCGACTGCCCCAGGGCGGCACGGCGGTGGGCACCGGCATCAACGCCCATCCGGAATTCGGTGAGCGGGTCGCGGCAGCCCTGGCCAGGTCCACCGGTTTCGAGTTCGAGTCGGCCGCCAACAAGTTCGAGGGGATCGGCAGCCAGGACGTGGCGGTGGAACTGTCGGGGCAGCTCAAGACCCTGGCGGTGGCCCTGATGAAGATTGCCAACGATCTGCGCTGGATGAACTCCGGGCCGCTGGCCGGTCTTGGCGAGATCGAACTGCAGGCCCTGCAGCCCGGCTCCTCGATCATGCCCGGCAAGGTCAACCCGGTGATCCCGGAAGCGGTTTGCATGGTCGCCGCGCGGGTGATCGGCAACGATGCCACGATCACCGTGGCCGGACAATCCGGCAATTTCCAGCTCAACGTGATGCTGCCGGTGATTGCCGCCACTTTGCTCGAAAGCCTCGATATCCTCGGCAACGTCACCGTCTTGCTGGCCGACCGGGCCATCGCCACGTTCAAGGTGCGCAGCGACAACCTGGAAAAGGCGCTGGCCAAAAACCCCATCCTGGTGACCGCGCTGAACCGCGTCATCGGCTACGAAAAGGGCGCAGCCGCCGCCAAGCAGGCCTACGCCGAGGGCCGCGCGATCATCGACGTGGCCCTGGAGGTCAGCGACCTGTCGCGCGAGGAGCTCGAGACGCTTCTCGATCCCCTGAAGCTGACCCGCGGCGGGCTGTAGCCCTTACCGCGAGCCCGATCCTCCGGGGAATGAGTCGATGCGCTGGCGTCCGCCGCCGGAAAAATCCAGCCCGTACATCACCCCGGCCGGGTTTCGTCGCCTGCGCGACGAGCTGGCCGGGCTGTGGCCGCGGCGACGGGAAGTGGTGGCCGCCCTGAGCGCGGCCGCCGCCGAAGGCGACCGCTCGGAGAATGCCGAATACATCTATCGCAAGAAGCAGCTGCGCGAGATGGATCGCCGCATCCGCTACCTGCAAAAGCGGCTCGATGTCCTCAAGCCGGTCGATCGACCGCCGTCCGATCCGAACCGGGTGTTTTTCGGCGCGCGCGTGGAGGTCGAGGACGAGTCCGGCGAGCGCGAACGCCTCCGGCTTGTCGGCGCCGACGAGATCGACTGCGAGCCGGGCGCGGTTTCGGTCGACTCGCCGGTTGCCAGGGCGCTTTTGGGACGTGGCCTGGACGACGAAGTCACGATTGCCGTACCGGCCGGCCAGCGTCGTCTGGTGATTGTCGGGATCGACTACGACGCACCCGAATGATCTCTCCCGGGGCTTGAAACTTCTCACCAGAGAGACCATCTAAGCAAGCGAGGACGCCGCAAGGGTCTTCGATCGGATCTGGCCTGCACCGCAGGTGGATCGTCAACCAACTTTACTTATTGCTTCCAATGGAGGATAAGACCATGACCAACTTTGATCTCACACCCCTGTACCGCACCGCGATCGGCTTTGATCGCCTGGCCGACATGCTGTCGACCGCTTCCCGCGTCGATTCCAGCGGTTACCCGCCGTACAACATCGAGTCGCTGGGCGAGGACCACTACCGCATCACCATGGCGGTGGCCGGTTTCGCCGAAGACGAGCTTGACATTGTCAGCGAGCGCAACACCCTGACCGTGTCCGGCAACAAGCAGGAGAGCACGCAGTCCGATGACAGCGAGCTGCTGTATCGAGGCATCGCAACGCGTTCGTTCGAGCGTCGCTTTCAGCTTGCCGACCACGTCGAAGTGGAAGGTGCCCGGCTGGAAAACGGCTTGCTCCACATCGAACTCAAGCGCGAGCTGCCCGAGCAGATGAAAGCGCGCAAGATCGAGATCGGCAGCGGCCGCCTGATCGACAGCGAAGACAAGGCAAAAGCAGCCTGAGAAAGAATCGCAGGACTTTTTGCCAAGGTATGGGGCGCCCGATTTCGGGCGCCTCTTTTTATGAGCTTCTTTTATGTACGATAATGGCCTGATGTCCGCTTCCCTGGCCAAAACCCCTTTCTGGCTCGCCCTGTATCCGCTCTGGCAGTGGCTGGTTTTCGTCCCGATCGCCGTTCTGGTGACCGTCATGGGTGGGCTTCTCGCCGTGCCGACCGCGCTGGTCTCTCCGCGTGCGGCCAACCTCCAGATCGCCGTGCGCTGGGCCCGGATCCTGACCCGACTGACCCCGGCCCGGGTCGAAGTCGAAGGACTGGAACACGTCGATCCGGATCGATCCTATGTCGTGGTGGCCAACCATCAGAGTCAGTTCGATATCCCGCTGATCTACGGCTACAGCCGTCTCGACCTGCGCTGGGTGATGAAAGCCGAATTGCACCGGATTCCGTTCGTTGCCGCCGGTTGCCGGGCGATCGGACACATCTTCATCGATCGGACCGATCCCTCGCAGGCGCGCCAGGCCATCAATGCCGCGGTCGCGCGGCTTGAGCCGGGCACCGGCATCCTGTTTTTTGCCGAAGGAACCCGCAGCCGCAGCGGCAACCTGCTGCCGTTCAAGAAAGGGGCTTTTCGGGTTGCCATTGACCAGCAGTTGGACATCCTGCCGATGACCGTGATCGGCACCCGCGACGTCCTGGCTTCCGGCAGCCTGCGCCTGCGCCCCGGTACCGTCCGGCTCCGAATTCATCCGCCCATCCATACTCGTGGTTGCTCGCTGCACGATCTGGATTCCCTGCGCCGGCAGACGCGCAGCGTCATCGCTGACGGACTGCGCCGGGCCAACTGATGCAGCTGCGCGTTCCCGATCCCGACTACGCCAGCTCCAAGAGGGCGCAGACCAGCTTTTTGCTGGCGGTGAAACTGTCGCTGGCCTTCGTGGCGCTGGTCTGGCTGGTGCACGGCTTCCAGGCCCTGACCGGACTCGAGCTGGCCCGTTTCGGTTTGCGGCCGCGCGATGGCGCGGGTCTGGCCGGCTTGATCACCACGCCCCTTCTGCACGGCAATCTCGCCCACCTGCTGTCGAATTCCATGCCGTTGTTCGTCGGCGGCGTCGCCATCCTGTTTTTGTATCCGAAC
The DNA here is from genome assembly GCA_007694885.1 of Wenzhouxiangella sp. Taxonomy (GTDB): domain Bacteria; phylum Pseudomonadota; class Gammaproteobacteria; order Xanthomonadales; family Wenzhouxiangellaceae; genus Wenzhouxiangella. The sequence continues at coordinate 20,306 of REEW01000075.1, forward strand.
TCGTCTTTGCGCGTGCTGCCCCTGCTGTACGTGGGCAGTGCCGCCCTGGCCTGGACATTTGCCCGTCCCAGCATCCACATCGGCGCCAGCGGCCTGGTCTACGGGATTCTGACCTACGTCTTCATTGCCGGCATTCTGCGCCGGGACGTGCGCTCGGTCGGGGTTTCGCTGATGGTCTGGTTTTTCTACGGCTCCATGGTCTGGGGGGTGTTCCCCGTGGCTCCGCGCATGAGCTGGGAGCTGCACGCCAGCGGCCTGTTCCTGGGGCTGGTCCTGGCCTGGCTGTACCGCGACTGGGATCGGGCGCCGGTCAAGCGCTACGACTGGGAGCTGGAAGACGACGAGGACGATGAGGGCGATGAGACAGGTGTTCACTTCGATGACGATGACGGGTCCGAGCCGGACCGGCGCTGGCATTAGTGGCCACTAGCTGATGCTGCGCCGCCTGTTTGCCGTCTTGCTGGCGATCGTGATCCTGATTCTCGTGGTCGGATTCTTTCTGCCGCGCCAGATCGTGGTCGAGCGTTCGCTGGTGATCGATCAGCCGGCCGAGGTGCTTTTCGAAGTACTGCAGGATTTCCGCCATTTCCGCCACTGGTCGCCGTGGCTGGACCGGGTCTCCGCGGCCGACTTCCGGCTCGAAGGGCCGCCGGCCGGCACCGGCGCGACCCTGGTCTGGTCCGGCGAGTCCGACGGCGGGGGCGGGCGGATGTGGATCGTTTCGGTGTCGCCGCCGCAGCGCATCGACCTGGCCCTGGAACTCGGCGAGACCGAGGCCGAGGGCTATTTCCTGATCGACGAGTCAGCCGGTTTCGGCCATGAAGTGACCTGGGGCCTGCGCTTCGAAGTCGGCACCTTTGATCTGGTCGGCCGCTACATCGGGCTGATGCTGCCGGCCCTGATCGGGCCTGATTACCAGCAAGGCCTGGTCCGATTGTCGGAGTACCTGGATCAAACGCCCGGGCGCGTACCCGATGTGGGCGACCCCGAGGAAGAAGGGTCGTCCTGATGACGCAGTTGAATCAGCTGTTTCTGTAAAACCGTTTTTACCGCGGATGAACGCAGATAAACGCGGATAAAGGTCAAACAGCAATTCACTATCCGCGTTTATCTGCGTTCATCCGCGTTCATCCGCGGTCATGAAATCCCGTTCGGATCGTGGCAACGATGCCTGCGTATTCAATATGGTCCTGGGCTCAGTCGTCGGGCGTGAGTGCGCGCATTCGCTCGGTCCAGCAACCAACCTGGTCGGCCCGCTGGGTACCGGCTTCGAGGACACTGCGAAAGTCTTGGCCGCTGAGCAGGCGCACGCCGAGGCGTTCCAGGTGCGGGTTCCAGACCTGGCAGTCGACGAGCAGGAAATCCCAGTGTTCCAGGGCGCGCAACAGCCAGGCCAGGGCGATCTTGGATGCATCCCGACGGCGGTGAAACTTCGATTCGGCAAAAAAGATCTTGCCCAGCGCCAGGCCGTAGACGCCGCCGGCCAGTTCTCCGTCCATCCACACTTCCAGGCTGTGGGCATGGCCCATGCGATGGAGTTCCAGAAAGGCGTCGCGCAATTGTGCGGTGATCCAGGTGTCGTCGGAGTCGGCGCGGGGGGCGGCACAGGCGTCGATGACGGCGGTGAAGTCGCGGTCCATGGAGATCGAGTAGCGGCCGCGGCGCAGGGTTCTGGCCAGACTCCGGCTGATGTGGAGGTGGCCGGGCAGCAGGACCGCGCGCGGTTCGGGCGACCACCACAGAATGGGCGATTCCTGGCCGTACCAGGGGAAGATGCCTTGCCGGTAAGCCCGCAGCAGACGCTGCGGCGCCAGGTCCCCGCCCCAGGCCAGCAGACCGTCCGGGTGGGTGCTTCGGGCCGGGTCGGGAAAAGTCGACCGGGGGTCGGGATGAAGCATGGGAACCACGGTCGGGGACATGCGCGCCAACGTCGTCTCAGGCGAAGGGGTTGAGCCGTTCGAGATCCTGGCGGTACTCGTTCAGCGCCTGGGCTTCGGCCTGCAGATAGCGGGCAATGGCGCTGCGCATTCCGGGGTGGCGGATGTAGTGGAAGGAGCGCGTCTTGCACGGCAGGAAACCGCGTCGAATCTTGTGCTCGCCCTGGGCGCCGGGTTCGAACCACTCCAGGCCGTGGCGCAGGCAGTACTCGATGCCCTGGTAGTAGCAGGCCTCGAAGTGCACGTCGCGGGTATCGGCCAGGCTGCCCCAATAGCGGCCGTAGAGACGGCGCTCGTCCCGCCAGAATACGGCCGCGGCCAGGGGGTCTTCCCGGTATCGGGCCAGGCAGACCAGGAAATCGGGCCCCATGCGGCGGGCGATGTCGGCGAAAAAATCCCGGTTCAGGGACGGGCGATTGCCGTACAGCCGGAAGGTCGTCAAGTAGCAGCGGGTGACCAGGTCGATGTCGCTGGATGAAAGCTCGGTTCCGTCTTTCCAGTCGAACGACCAGCCGGCCTCGAAGACCTTGCGCCGCTCGGCCCGGATGTTCTTCCTGGCCTTGCGCCGGAAACGGGCCAGGAAGTCGTCGAAGTCGCGGTAGCCCTCGTTGCGCCAGTGGTACTGCCAGTCGAAGCGGGCCAGCCAGCCGGCGTCGCCGAGCACCGCCGCGTCGGCCGGGCTGCAGAAGTTGACACCGGCCGATGAGAGCTTTTGGCCTTCTACGGTGTGCTCGAAACTTTCAACCAGGCGCTCGGCCGCGGCGCGGTCCCCGGCTGCAGTCAGCAGCCGCGGCCCGGTAACCGGCGTGAACGGTGCCGCGATCAGCAGTTTTGGATACCACGGCAGTCCGGCCTGCATGGCCGCCCGGGCCCAGGCCCAGTCGAAGACGAATTCGCCGTGCGAATGGTGCTTGAGCCAGGCCGGCGCCACAGCGCTGATCCTTTCTTCCCGGGTGACGGCGGTCGGGTGGGGGATCCATCCGCTGTCGCGGCCGGTGCAGCCGCTCGCGGCCAGGGAGCGCAGAAAGTCCCAGTGCACGAAAGGGCCGCTGTCGGGACAAAGCGCTTGCCAGGCCGCGCGGTCGAGCCCCCCGGCCGATGGCGCGCGCCTTGTTTCAGGCTGACTGTTCGTCAAGGAAACGCTCGGCGTCCAGGGCGGCCATGCACCCGAATCCGGCCGATGTCACGGCCTGGCGGTAGACGTGGTCGGCCACGTCACCGGCGGCGAACACCCCGGGCACGCTGGTCGCGGTGACCATGCCCTGCAGGCCGCTGCGAATCTGGATGTAGCCGTCTTCCATGTCCAGCTGATCCTTGAAAATGGACGTGTTCGGATCATGACCGATGGCGATGAAGACCGCGTCGAGCGCGATGTCGGTGGTCTCCGAGTCGGTGACGTTGCGGATGCGCATGCCGACCACGCCGTCGTCGTCGCCGAGCACTTCGTCGAGCACGTGGTTCCAGCAGATCTCGACCTTGCCTTCTTCGACCCGCTGGAACAGGCGCTCCTGAAGGATTTTTTCGGCCCTGAGCTCGTCGCGGCGATGAACCAGGGTGACCTTGCTGGCGATGTTGGCCAGGTAGAGCGCTTCCTCCACCGCCGTATTGCCGCCACCAATGACCGCGACCGGCTTGTCGCGGTAGAAAAAGCCGTCGCAGGTTGCGCAGGCCGATACGCCGCGACCGAGCAGGGCCTGCTCCGAGGGCAGGCCAAGGTAGCGTGCCGAGGCCCCGGTTGCGATGACCAGGGCGTCACAGGTGTAGGTTCCGCTGTCGCCCTCGAGCCGGAACGGACGTTCGCCGAGTTCGACGGTGTGGATGTGGTCGAAGATCATGTCGGTGGCGAAGGCCTCGGCGTGGGCGGCCATGCGCTGCATCAGCTCAGGCCCCTGCAGGTCGGGGTAGTCGCCCGGCCAGTTTTCGACGTCGGTCGTGGTCATCAGCTGGCCACCCTGCTGAATGCCGGTGACGATGGCCGGCTTGAGATTGGCGCGGGCGGCGTAGACGGCTGCGGTGTAGCCGGCCGGGCCGGAACCGAGGATCAGCAGCCGAATGTGGCGGGGGTCGGACATGTATACTTCTCCAGTCTAGAGGGCAGTGTTCAGCGAGTCGTCTCGGAGCCGGCTCGCTCCTGCTGCGGAGCCGCCGGAATTCATCCAACAGAATAACAGCCGGCCCCCGCGGATCGCGTTCAAATTTGCAATTTGCCAGCTGCCGTCAACTACATTCTGGAGTTTTGTAATGCGGATTGGAGTGCCACGTGAGATCAAGACCCTGGAAGGCCGGGTCGCGCTCGTGCCGGCGGCCTGCGGAGACCTGGTCCGGGCCGGCCACGAGGTCTTTCTGGAAACCTCGGCCGGCGACAAGAGCGGCTTCGTCGACGCCGACTTCGAGGGCGTGGGCGTGCAGATCCTGCCCGACGCCGCGGCCTTGTACGAGAAGGCCGAACTGGTGGTCAAGGTCAAGGAGCCGATCGCCGGGGATCTGGATCATCTGCGCGCCGACCACCTGTTGTTCTGTTACCTGCATCTGGCCGCCGAACCCGAGCTGACCCGCCGCCTGCTCGAGATCGGTTTGACCGGCGTGGCCTTCGAGACGGTGGAGGCAGCGGACGGCTCGCTGCCGCTGCTGGCGCCGATGAGCAACATCGCCGGGCGTATCGGAGTCCAGGTTGGAACCCACTTGCTGCACATGCCGCAAGGCGGGCGCGGCATTCTGCTCGGCGGCCTGCCGGCCGCCGATCGCGGCCACGTGGTGGTCCTGGGCGCCGGTGCTGCCGGCGGCAACGCCGCCCGCCTGGCGGCAGCCGCCGGAGCCCGGGTCACGGTGTTCGACAAGCGCCAGGACCGTCTGGCGGAAATGATGGCCATCGGCCCCAACGTCTCGGCCCTGTATCCGTATGCCGAAACCGTGGGGGACTTCGTGGCCAGGGCCGACATGGTCATCGGCGCGGTGCTGGTCACCGGCGCGCGCGCCCCGCACGTGGTCACCCGCGAGATGATCGCGGCGATGGCCGACGGCAGCGTGGTGGTCGATATTTCCGTCGACCAGGGCGGCTGTTTCGAGACCACGCGACCGACCACCTATGCCGACCCGACCTACCGGGTCGACGGGGTGACCCATTTTGCCGTCACCAACATGCCGGGCGCCGTTCCGCGAACTTCCAGCCAGGCCTTGTGTGCGGCCATTCTGCCCTACGTCCAGCGTATGGCGCGTCCCGACTGGGCCGATGCCAACGCCCTGGTCAAGGGCGTGAATGTACGGGCAGGTGAAATCGTCCATCCTGCACTTGCTTAATCTTTTCAGTTGTTTGTCAGGCTCTTTTGAAGCAGAATCCATGAGATGAGCCGCGCAGGCGCCAAATCAAAAGCACCGCGTCCCGAGCCGATGGGCACGATGGCGAAGCGAGTCAGCGAAGCGCTTTTTCTGCTGATCGCGGTGATTGCGCTGTACCTGATGATCAGCCTGCTCAGCTACCACGCCGGGGATCCCGGCTGGTCGCGGGATGCCGCCGGCGACCCGGTGCGCAACCTGGGCGGCAGCATCGGGGCGTGGATTTCGGACCTGTTTTTGTTCCTGTTCGGCTACATGGCGTACGCGGCCCCGGTCCTGGTCGGGGTGATCGCCCTGCGGCTTCTGCGCGAGCGCTCCGAGCCGGCCGGCCTGGCCGAATGGGGTGTTCGTGCCGGCGGCCTGGCCCTGGTGGTGCTGACCGGTTGCGTTCTGCTGGCGCTGCAGTCGCGCGGCGGCCTGGCCGAGCCCGGCGGAATTCTCGGCGACGTGCTTTCCGGCCCGCTGGTCGGGGCCCTGGGCTTTACCGGCGCGGCCCTGATCAACCTGAGCATCTTTCTGGGCGGCGTGACCTTGCTGACCGGTCTGTCCTGGATTCGGGTGGTTGATCGCACCGGTTACTGGACCCTGACGCTGATCGAGCGGGGTGGGCGCTATCTGGCCCGCTTGCGCGACTGGATCCACGGGCGACGCGCGCGCGCCGTGCGCGAGGAAGTCCGCAAGAAGGACACGATCAAACGCAAGAGCCGGCCCGAGGTGCGGATCGAGCCGCGCGTGGCCCCTGAAGTGAATCAGCGCGACGACTACAAGCAGCGTCAACAGCCGCTGTTCAAGAATCTCCCGGAGGGCGGGTTGCCGCCGCTGGACCTGCTCGACGAGGCCGAAACCCAGACCTCGGGGTATTCGGAAGACACGCTCAAGGCCATGAGCCGCCAGGTGGAACTCAAGCTGGCCGATTTCGGGGTCGAGGCCGAAGTCGTGGCGGTGCATCCCGGGCCGGTCATCACCCGCTTCGAACTGCAGCCGGCCCCGGGGGTCAAGGGCGCCCAGATTTCCAACCTGGCCAAGGACCTGGCACGCGGACTCAGCGTCATCTCCGTGCGCGTTGTTGACGTCATTCCGGGCAAGAGCGTGATCGGCCTGGAAATCCCGAACCAGAACCGGGAAATCGTGCACCTGCGCGAAATCCTGTCCTCCGAGACCTATGTCAAGGCCGGTTCCGCTCTTACCATCGGTCTGGGCAAGAGCATCTCGGGCAAGCCGCTGACCGCCGACATCTCGCGCATGCCGCACCTGCTGGTCGCCGGTACGACCGGCTCGGGCAAGTCGGTGGCGATCAACGCCATGATCCTGAGCCTGCTCTACAAGGCGACCCCGGACCAGGTCCGCCTGATCATGGTCGACCCCAAGATGCTGGAGCTGTCGGTCTACGAGGGCATTCCGCACCTGCTCACCCCGGTGGTCACCGACATGAAGGAAGCGGCCAACGCCCTGCGCTGGTGTGTGGCCGAAATGGAGCGCCGCTACCGGCTGATGGCGACCCTGGGGGTGCGCAACCTGGCCGGCTACAACCGCAAGATAAAGGAAGCCAACGACCGGAATCAGCCGATTCCCGATCCCCTGGTCAGCCCGGAAAGCCTGGGCGAGGGCGAGTCCCAGCCGAGCCTGGAGCGGCTGCCGTTCATCGTCGTCGTCGTCGACGAGTTTGCCGACATGATGATGATCGTCGGCAAGAAGGTCGAGCAGCTGATCGCGCGCCTGGCGCAGAAGGCACGGGCTTCGGGAATCCATCTCATCCTCGCCACCCAGCGGCCTTCGGTGGACGTCATCACCGGCCTGATCAAGGCCAACATCCCCACCCGCATGGCCTTCCAGGTTTCATCCCGCATCGATTCGCGCACGATCCTCGACCAGCAGGGCGCCGAGCAGTTGCTCGGCCACGGCGACATGCTGTATCTGCCGCCCGGTTCCGGTTTGCCGGAACGAGTCCACGGTGCCTTTGTCGACGATCACGAGGTCCACCAGGTGGCCAGCTGGCTCAAGCAGCAGGGCGAGCCGGATTACCTCGAAGAAGTTCTGGCCGAAACCCAGACCACCAGCGATGGCCTGACCATCGGCGCCAACGGCCTGCCCGAAAGCGGCGGCGGGGATTCGGAGGATGAACTTTACGACAAGGCGGTTGCCTACGTACTGGAGAGCCGCAGAGCGTCGATTTCCAGCGTTCAGCGCCAGCTGCGCATCGGCTACAACCGGGCCGCCCGGCTGATCGAGGAAATGGAGGCCCAGGGAGTGGTCAGCCCGCCCGAGCACAACGGCCAGCGCGAAGTGCTGGCACCCGCCCCGCCGCGCGACTGAGCTCAGCGCCTGGCCGTTCGTCGTCCCACCAAGCACGAGGAGATCGTCTTGTCGCGCAATCGTTTATTTCTGCTGGTTTTACTGTTCCCGGCCCTGGCCTTGGCGGGCACCTGTGGCGGGACCGACGCCCGAACTCAGCTCGAGCATTTCGCCGAAGGGCTGGAGTCGCTGTCGGGCGAGTTTCGTCAGGTCATCACCGACCAGGACGGCTTCATCCTCGAGGAGTCGAGCGGGAGCATGAAGTTTCTGGCGCCGGACCGCTTCCGCTGGGATTATGTCGAACCGTTTCCTCAACAGCTGGTGGCCGACGGGGAGCGCCTGTGGCATTTCGACGAGGCCCTGGACCAGGTCACCGTGCGTGACCAGCCCGAGGCGGCTGAATCGCCGCTGCTGGTGCTGACCCGTCCGGAACTGCTCGATCGCTTCTACCGGCTCGAGCCCAGCGATGAAACCGACCGGCTGGTGTTCTCCCCGCTCGAGCCAGACGGCGACTTCGAACGCGCCACTCTCCAGTTCCGCGACGGCGTGCCGGCGGCGCTGGAGCTGATCGACCGTCTGGTCGGCCAGACCACCTTGCTGGAGCTGATCGATCTGCAGCGCAACCCGGGCTTGAGCGATGACGACTTCTACTTCGAGCCGCCGCCGGGCGTGGACATCCTGGAAGGTTACTGATCGTCGCGGCGCACGCTGCCCGGCTGGCGACCTCCAAGCGCGGAAAAACGCTCCTCCCGTGTCTGGGTCTGCGGTTGCGAAGGCAGCGGTTGCGGCCGCTGTTCCGGCCTGGTCGGACGGGTCAGCCAGTAGGGCACGTACACGTTGCGCGTGCCGGTGCCCGGTGGATCCGCCCGAGGAGGTTCTGGTGACCGGGCTGGGGGCTGCTCGGCGCGCATCTCCGCCCGTTCGCGCCGCTGCTCGATGAAGGCCCGATTGAGCGCAGCGCGCTCGGCGACGTCGTCGCTGCCGGCGATCACGCTGAGTCTGCCGCGGCCCTGGTAGGGCTCGGCCTGTTCATCGCAGGGCCGATCGCTGAAAGTGACCACGCCGCTGTCGTCGCTGCAGCGGTAGACCGGGGTGTCGGCCTGGAGTGCGGTCGGCAGCAACAGAATCGGCCAAAACAGGCCCAAGGCGAGCACAACTGAATTCGCATTCATGACCCGAGTGTAGCAAACCGGGCCTTTTGGGAAATGTACCTGGCTCAGTAGCCGTCGGGCCGATGGAACAGGCGCCGCAGGCGCGCGCCCAGACCGTCGGCGTTGACCACCACGATGAAGACCTTGCGCAGGCGATCTTCCGGGCAATCCAGCGCCTTGACGCCGTGCCAGGAGTTGCCCTGGCGCTGGAACAGCAACGATCGATTGCCCATGGCCTCGGCCGTCCAGGAACGGTCGAAATCCTCGAAATCCGGGGCGCTGGCGCGGGAGAAGCGACCGCCGTCATCGAGGATGACGGTTTGTCCACCCCAGTCGCGGTCCCACTCGTCCTCGGTGTTGAAATAAAAGATGTGCGAGCCCAGTTTGCGCCTGGCGTCGCAGTGGGGAGAGACCGACGCTCCGCGCGGGGCGTAGTGCCAGTGATAGCTGAGACGGAACTTGCGGGTTGCAAACAGGCGCGCCAGCCAGTCCTGGTAGGCCGGGCCGTTGAGCTCGGCAACGAAATCATGCCAGACGCGATGAACCTCGAGCTCGGGCCGGTACTCCAGGGCGTAGCGGTCGTGCGGTTGTTGCCCGTGCGCCCGCTTGCGGCCGAAGCTCGCTTTCATCATGTCCAGCGGCGGCATGTTGGCACGCAGCAGATCGAAGGCTTCCGGCCTCAGCAATCCTTCGGGGTTCAGCCATGGGTAAGGATCGGCCTTGCGAAAGGTGTCGGTGGCAATGGCGCTGAACTGGCGCTGGTCAAGAATGTTCAAGGCGTTGGTCATGGCGGGACAATCTTCGGGTTTGAGAGCGTTCGTGCGTTTCCAGGGAAACGCGCAGCGTGCGTGCGGCGGTGATGACGGCCTGGTCCAGTTCATCGATCGCGGGACTGAATCCAGTCGGCAGGGGTTGGCCGAAGGGGGCGGCCAGGCCCTTGTCGTAGAGCATCCGGTGCAGTTTTTCGACGTTGCGCGGCGGCAGGATCCAGCCGCGTTCCAGCGCCCGCGCGCACAGGTAGGTCTGGCCCTGCTGCGGGCGAATGCTGCCGCGTCGGTTGAAGCGCGGACGAACCGCGCGATCGGCGATTTCGGCGCTCAGGCGTTGCCAGGCGCCTGGGCGCCGCGCCGGCGTCGGCCAGATCAGGAACGGCCGGCCGCGGCCGGCCGCATCGGCCAGCATGGATTCGCTTTCTCCAGTGACCATCAGAACGTCACTGCTCGCAAGCGCCAGGCCGTACGGGTTGTCCTGATCGTGCTCTTCCCAGGAATACAAATGATCGTTTCCGGCCAGTCCGTCTTGCAGGGCATCGAGGATGTCGAGGCTGCGGCGGCCGGTGACCAGCAGCAGCCGGGCAGACTGCGAATTGGCGAATGCCGAGGCCTGCCGGGCCAGTTCGCGGGCAGCCGCGGCATCGAGATGGTGCGAGCGCGAGCTGCCGCCGACCAGAACCGCGACTTTGCGCTCGGCGTCAAGCCAGGATTGCCAGCGGTCGGTTGTCGAAGCGCGCGGCGTATGTCCGCTGTTCAGGGGCAGAGTCGTGGTGATCCGGTTCGGGTGCGGCGGCAGGTCGAAGTGCCGACACTGGATGAGCACGCTGCCCAGCGCCTCGGCCGGCCCGGCCTTGCGTCCGCTCAGGATCAGGCGCTGGGTCGGGTCCTGCGCCTGCATGTCGCGTGCGATCCGGGTCGGCAGCCAGCCCCCGGCGACCACGATTCCTCCGGCCAGGCTCGGGTTGATGTCCGGACAGCTGCGGCGTCCGAACAGGCGCCGAAGAACAAAACCGGTCTCGCTGCACTGAATCGGAATTTCGAGCAGTTCGCGCCCGCTGAGGCCGGCCAGGTGTCGCCCGATGGCGCGGGCCTGGTTGTTGTGACCGGGCTTGCGGTGACAAATGACCTTGACCGGACCGGCCTCGGCCGGCCCGCCGACAAAACGCCGGACCCGCCCCCAGGGGCTGCGATAGCGCAGCGTCCAGCGAACCGACGGATGCATGCGCGCTGCCGCCATGAGTTGTTGTTGCCAGTACCAGAGGCTGCGCCGGGTTCGATGCCGGCCATGCAGCTTGGGTTCGTCAACGGCCACGCGGATCGATTCGCAAGTGCTGAACAGGCGCTCGAGCACCCACGGCAGATCCTGGTCCGGGAGGTATTCCAGCAGGCCATCGACGGTGCGCTCGGGCACCCGGACGGCCGGCTTTTTCGGCCCCAGCAAGGTGCGCCACTGGGGCGCCATGCGGGCCGCCGAGCGCGGCCACTGGCTCGACGGGCGGCTGGCGGTGACCGACAGGAAGCCGGCCTGGTCGGCTTCGCCCTCTAGATTCGGCCAGAGCGGGTCGGTCGGATTGTCGAAGTAGACGAATTCGGCCGGAAAGGGTCGCCATGGCTGGGTATGCAGCGTGGTGAAATGGACCAGGTGCGAGCGTTCGGGATCGTACTCGCTGTCGCGGGCGTTCCAGCCTGCATCCAGTTCTGCCCATAGCCCGGCCCGGCGCGCCCTGGCTTCGAGCGCCTTGCGGCCGAGGCGGCGCACGTCGTGGGCGTTCCAGACCTCGCTCATGCGCTGGCAGTCGATCAGCATCACCGAGGTGTCGCGATCGTTGATCGACAGAAAGCCGGCCTGATCCATCGGGGTGTCGAACAGCAGGGCCGGATCCTTCAGGTAGATCTGGTCGGTGTCGTTGTAGATCGCCTTGCCCTTGAGGCCGGCAAAAGCGGGAATGGCAAAGCGATAGTTGGTGAATCCGGTCAACCAGAAGCGGCGCTTGAAGCCCTTGAGGTCCCGCATTAGATAGATTTCGTAAATTCTTGAAGAATCTCGATGTTTTTCAACAGACCAGATGAACACGCGCTCGGCGCGGAACTGTCCGCGCTCGGTGCCGAGATAAATTCGCACCGGAGGTTTACTGGACGGGCGGACTCCGTTCCTGACCCCGAGGACGATGCGTTCGGGCTGGTCTTGCCGGGCCGGGGGGCGGCTGGCGTTCAGGGCGGCCGGCTTGAGTCCGCGCAGGATTCGCTGAGTCAGCAAGGGCATCGGACGGGTCCTGTCAACGATGAAGTTTCGGGCTGGCGTCGGCTGGCGGCGATTCCGGCTTGAAAGGATGCCGCGACCAGCGTCGCTGATGCCAGCTCCACCACTGGGGATGGGCCAGGATGTGAGCCTGCATCATGTCGACCAGGATTTTAACCTCTTCAGCCAGGCCGCGTTCGTTGTTCATCAAGATCGGTTCGGAGAGGCGGAAATGCCAGTGCCGGTCGACGCCGACCAGCCATGCCGGCACCACGCAGGCCCCGGTGCGCCGGGCCATCTCCACCGGGCCCGGCGGCATGTGCAGCCGCTTGTGGAGAAAGTCGACCGGCACTCCGCCGGTCTTGCTGGCCTGGTCCATGAGGATGAAAATCACCTGGTTGGCCTTCAGCGCGGCGAGCATTTTCCGCACCCCCGCTGCCGCCGGCTGCGCCGGAATCGCCTTGAGTCCCTGGCGTTCGATGCCGTCGCGGAAAAAGTCCGGCGTGATCTTGTTGGATTCGCGGTAGACCACGTGCACCGGGTAGCCAGCGGTGACCAGGTGAACGGCCAGGGCTACGCCGTTGCCCATGTGCATGCCGAGCAGGACGACCCCGCGCCCGCGATCCAGGGCACGATCCAGCGCTTCCAGGCCGCTGACCCGGCATGCGCCGGCAGTCTGCTCTGCGCTGATGGAACCCGAGTACAGAGCGAGAATCTCGAAGATGGCCCGATCGTTGATGCGGTAGGCCTCGCGCAGGATCTCGCCGAGGTCAGCACTGGCGGCCGGTCGGGGGCCCAGAACCCGGGCCAGCTGCCGGGTCAGCTGGCGTCTTTTCTTGCCATCAAGCCGGTAGTGCCAGGCGCCGAGCGTCTCGCCGATGCGGCGCAACGCCGCCCCACCGCCCACCAGGGCGGTGAGCCGGGCGGTGTGGCGCAGCAGGTGGAACCCGGCCCGCCGGAGCCGTCTGCGCATCATGATCGTTCCTCGATTCGGCCCTCGCGCAGGCGGAACACGCAGTCGGCGGCCTCGACCAGACCCTCGTCGTGGCTGACCGCGAGCAGGGTCAGCTTGCCCCGGAGGTTCGTCACGGTCTCGATCACGGCCGCTTCGGATTCACTGTCGAGGTTGCTGGTTGCCTCGTCAAGGATCAGCAGGGCGGGCTGGTGAATCAGCGCGCGGGCGATCGCCAGGCGCTGGCGCTGGCCGCCCGAGAGCTTGCCGCCGCGCTCGCCCAGGAGGGTGTGCAGGCCCTGCGGCAGTTGCTCGACGAACTCCCATGCGTCGGCCTGCCTGAGCGCTTGTTCGGCAGCATCGGCCCCCAGCGCCGGGTCGCCGAGATTGAGATTGTTCAATACCGTGTCGTTGATCAGGAGCGAGTCCTGCGGCACGTAGCCGATCATGCGCCGCCACTGGAGGTGATCGATTTCATCGAGGGCGACATCGTCGATCAGGACCGCGCCGCGATCGCAGTGCAACAGGCCGGCGACCAGGTCGATCAGGGTGGTCTTGCCCGAGCCGGACGGACCGGTCAGAACGGTCAGCCGACCGGCATCGATGGTCAGGCTGATTTCATCGAGGATGGTCTGGTCGCCGTAGCCGAACGTCACCTTGTCGAAGCGAATGCCGCGGCGCAAGACGGGCTCGCGGTATCCGCGCGGCGGTTCGCGCTCGCCTTCGGCTTCTTCGATGGTCGCGCGCAGCGACCAGTAGGCGCTTTCGCTGACGGCCATGTGCTGGAGAGCACGCTGTCCCTTGGCCAGATGACTGACCGATCGGGCGATCAGAAAAATCAGGATCATGACCGTGGCCATGGGCATGCTCATCTGGACCAGGAAGAAGAAAAAGCCGACCCCGACCAGGATCGCCAGCATGGGCTCTTGCAGGGCAATCAGGGCCGCCTTGGCAAAGACCTGGTTTTTCAGGGCTTTTTTCAGCTGCTGGGTCTGGACCGAGAGCAGGCTGTCGATATGATCCTCGCGTGCCATGGCCTTGAGCGGTTTGACCGCGCCGAGTTGATCGGTCATGACCGACAGCAATGACTTGAGCAGACCGGTCTGGCGCCGTCCCGCTCCGCCGGCCATGCGGATCAGAAAGTGCAGCAGGCCGAGCAGGGCGCCGCCGAAGGCCAGCGCGATCAGGCTGGCTTGCCAGGAGATCAGTAGCGCCAGGCCGGCATAGATGACCGCGCTGATGCCCTGGGTGGCCATGACCGCGCCGTGGTAAAAGCCCTCCGAGGCTCGATGCGCCTCGGTTGCCATGGCGTTGGACAGCTTGCCCACCGGCTGGGCCAGGTAGTAGCGCCAGCGGCTGTGCATGACCGCCCGGATCAGGTTCAAACGCAGGTCGGTGGCCACGTGGGCCACGGTGTAGCCGACCTGGCGGTTGGCGAGCAGGACGATGACCGCCTTGAAGCCGATCAGGCCCACGCCCAGAACCAGCAGCGTGACCAGGGTGGGTTCCAGACCGAGACGCTCGACCAGGTCCAGGGCGACTTGTTCAGGCAGGGAAGGGTCGTCTTCGGCGCCGGTGGCCAGGTTGAGCATCGACAGCAACAGCGACAGTCCAAGACCATCCAGGAGCCCGGCGACGATCAGGGCGACCAGGGCCAGTGCGGTCCGCCCGGGGTAGGCCCGGGCAAAGGCGGCAAGCATGGCCAGGCCACCCTCGGTTCGGCGCTTCATCGAAATCCCCCCTGGCGCCACATCCGCCAGGCCAGGCCCCAGGCCGCCAGGCGCGGATACCGCCGCATGCGCTCGCTGGGCTCGACCCGCACCCCGCTGTGCCGCTCGACCTTCCAGACGATGTAGTCGATGCCGTTGCTGAAGGTGCCCGCGGCCTTGAACAGTCGGGCGAGGTTGAACAGTTTTCCGCTGAGCCGGCGCGCGAGCCAGCCGCCGCGCGCCATCGCCTTGTGCAGGCCGGTCGACGTCGGGGCCGAGGAAATCGCAAGGGCCGAGCTCAGCCGGCTCCAGTAGACCGGATCGGCTGCAATGAGGCGCCGGGCCGCCTGCGGCGGCTCCGGACGCAGCTCACAGCGATAAGTGGTGGCCAGGGCCAGGGTCCAGAACGCGGCTGAATCGGCAGTCGTTGCCGGTCCGGCAAGCGGCAGGACCCGGCGGGCAAAGAAGCGGGCCGCCACAGCCCTTGCATCGGCCAGTTCCCCGGCCAGCCCCGGGCTGCGGGCAAAAACCAGGCGGCAGGGCTGGCTGAAGCGCGCCCAGAAATACAGATCGATCGGATTGCGGCAGCGCCGGCAGAACTGGGCCGGGGTGATCACTGCGTATTTGCTCCGCAGTCGACCCTGTTCCGGGCCTGCTTCGAGGTAATACACGTTCGGCGGCAGTAGCCAGTTGAACAGGGCGGACGGACCCGTTCCGTAGAGGTCGCGATAACCCGAGACCAGGACCAGTAGATCGACCAGGCCGTCGCCGAGCTGGTCCTGGCGTCGGCACGAGCCGTACAGGAGCACGCCAAGCAGCTGATCGCCGTAACGCATTTTCAGCGCATCAAGCAGCGGTTCCAGGCCGCGCGGCGCCGCCGCGGCCAGGTCATCGAGCATGGTCTGCCGGACCGGATTCACGGGCGCAGGAAACGAAACGCCGGTCCGGCCTGCACGGTCAGGGTTTCGTCCGGGTCCAGGCTGAACTCCTGGCCGTCCAGGCAGATCGACGGCAGGCCCTGAAGGCGCAGACGCCGGGTGCGTCCGCTCAGGTAGCCGCTGGCGGGATTCTGGTCGGGATGGAATCGCCCCCTGACCAGGGCCGGCAGGCGGCGCCAGAATCGGCGCGCATCGGCCCCGATGACGGTCAGGCGCAGCGCGCCGGTGCCGCGGTCGGCGTACGGGTCGATGCCGCCGGCGTGTTCGAGCGAGCTCAGCAGCACCAGGCGCACGTGGCCGTCAAGTGCGCCCAGCCCGTCGGCTTCGATGCGAAGTTTCGGCTGATGAAAGCTGCGCCGCCCGGACAGGCCGAGCAGGGCCAGCTGAGCAACCCGCCACAGCGTGGCCGGATGACCGGACCGTAGCCAGCCTTTTTTCTTGCGCCGATACTCGTGGCAGTCGCGGATGATTTCGTCGACCAGGGCG
The DNA here is from genome assembly GCA_007694885.1 of Wenzhouxiangella sp. Classification (GTDB taxonomy): domain Bacteria; phylum Pseudomonadota; class Gammaproteobacteria; order Xanthomonadales; family Wenzhouxiangellaceae; genus Wenzhouxiangella. Next base: position 36,116 of record REEW01000075.1, read on the forward strand.
CCGGCAACGAAAAAACCGTACAGCGTGCCGTGCGTTGCGCTGCCGAGCTGCAAAACCCGGCGCTGCTCGACCGTCCAGGAGTCCGGCGAGTCGATCAGCTGCTCCAGCGATCGAAACAGGCGCGCGTGACTACCCAGATCGCGCGCGGTGAAGTTGGTCCGGCCGCCGCCGAGCATGCAAAGGATGGGTGCCGAGCCGTTTTCGGCCTGGTCGGCCAGGCAGGTGACCGTGGCCTGCAGGGTGCCGTCACCGCCGATGACGATGAGCCGGTCGCGGGCATCAAGCTCGGCGCGGCCCAGTGCCGTCGCGATTTCATCGGGGCCGTGGGCGCGATACAGGGTGATGCCGCGGCCATCGACGAATCGTGTGATTCGGGCCAGTCGATTCGCCCCGCTCATGCGGAAGCTGTCCGGGTTGACCAGAATCACCGTTCTCGGACTGCGCCTTTCAGGCGCCGGCGAAATCGGGTTGGAAACGTGGGCGGCCGCCAGGCTCGTCATGGGCTCTCGGTTCGAGGTGGGTAACGGCGCGGCCGGTCTGCGCCTGCTCAGGCCGATTTGCTTGCCTGCCAGGTCGTGATGGCCGAGCGCGCCGGCTCGACCTGGCGGGCGCGACCGAACAGGCGTGCGACCACCTTGAAATAGTTCTCGTGGCTGGCTGAGGCGTACGGCGAGTCCGGACCGAAATGGGCCATCAGTCGCCGATGCGCCGTACCCATGTTGTGGTACGGCAGCCCGGGAAACAGGTGGTGCAGGGCATGGTAGCGAAGGCCGACCGGAAACAGCCAGACGGTGAGCCAGGTCTGCCCGGTGATGTTGATGGAGTCTTCCAGCTGGGCGAGGTGGCTCATGGCCTCGCCCCGGTTGGCATAGCTGTGGGCGGCCAGGTTGCGCACCCAGTTCAGGCCCAGGGTCCAGGCATGCAGCACCCAGGCCATCAGCCAGTGCACCGGCTCGACCGGCCCGGCAACGGTCAGCAGCAGCCAGAACGCGATCCAGCCGAAGCTGAGCCACTCGACGATATGAAGGTGGCGCTGGTCCTTCGCCGGAAACGGCTTGTGATAATAAGGGTTGGACACGTAGGCCGACCCGTTGCTCAGCAGCCAGGCCCGCAGCTTCGGGCTGAGCCGGGACAGCGGGCCGGCCACGCCGAAGCGGACCAGGGCCAGCAGCGGCAGCAGCGGAATCTGGATCAGGTACTTGATCGTCTCGCGCACGGGTGCCGCGGCCAGTGGCAGGTATTCACCATCGCGGGGCGTTCCGAAATGCGCCCGCGAATGGTGTTCGATGTGGTTGCGGTAGAGAATCCACGGCATCAGCAGGGGCACCCCGATCAGCAGGTTCCAGGCGCGCTTGAAGCCGACCATTTCCCGGCGACCCATGTGCACGATTTCGTGCATGAACGTTCCGGCCCGGAAAAACGCGATGCCGGCCACGACCAGGCCGGCGATCTGCCAGACCGACCCGGCCGCGGCGGTGAAATAGGTCACGGTCGCGGCCCAGGCAATCGCCGCGCTCAACAGCAGGTCAACCCAGTACACGGAGGCACTGCGGGCGAACAGATCGCCGACCTGGCCATGCGCTTCGCGTATCCACTCTTTTTCGGCCTTTGCATCCATCGCCGGTCTATCCATCGTGATCCACCACACGTCAACCTGCAATTATACCCAGCGCGGCGCATGCACGAATGCAATAGTCGATTTGTCCTTGGCGTAAAATCACGGTTTGACCGCAAGCACCGGCCCCGATGATTGATCGTCTCCGCCTGTACCGTGCCGGAATCTGGGCAGTGACCGCTCCGCTGCCGCGCAATCGTCGCAAGGCCTTGCGCCACCGACTGCGCGCCGGCCTCGACAACCGCCGCACGCTGGGCGCCGACCTCCTGGTCCTGTCCCGGGCCAAGAGCGGGCGGACCTGGCTGCGGGCCATGCTCTCGCGCCTGTACCAGCACCGCCACGGCCTGGGCGAGCGCCAGCTGATCGAATACGACAACTTCCATCGCCAGTGCAATGCCGTGCCGATCATTGCCATGAGCCACGGCCACTACCTCGATCAGCTGGCTCGACATGCGCGTCATGGCCCCGTGCTGAAGGCCAGGCCGGTGGTTTTTCTGCTCCGGGATCCGCGCGATGTGGCCGTATCGGAGTATTTTCAGTCCACCCGCCGGGCCAGCGCCCACAAGCGCGAGCTCTACGAGGTCGAGCAGGCCTCGTCGATGTTCGAGTTCGTCATGCTCTCGCCGCTGGGGCTGCCGGCGATCTGCGACTACCTGAACTTCTGGCACCGCGAGCTCGATGGCTGGCCGCGCGTTTACCGCTTGTTTTATGAAGCCTTGCGCGCCGATCCCGGCGCTGAAATGGCGCGTCTGCTGGCGTTTCTCGGGCAGGACTTCAGCGCCGACGAGATCGCCGAGGCGGTGGAATTCACCTCGTTTGAGGCACTGAAGCGAAAAGAGCGCGAAAACTTCTTTCACAACAGCCGCCTGCAGGCGGCCAACGTCGAAGACCCCGACTCCTACAAGGTTCGCCGTGGCAAGGTCGGCGGCTATCGCGACTACTTCGACAGCGAGGAGATCGAGCGCATCGACCGGTTCGTGGCCGAGCGCCTGGCGCCCGACCTGCTGGCCCGGTTGACGAGCTGACAGCGCATGCAGCCCGGCGCTGTCCTCATTCTTCCCTGCGAGACGCGCGTTCGGGAATTCGACGCCAAGTTGCTGCTCGGCATGCTCACCGCGGCGGCCGGCGGCGTTGCCATCGTCGGCAGCAAAAAGCCGATCGATCTGAGCTTGAGTCGCTTTCCTCCGGGGATCTACGTGGGCAAAAGCCTGACCGCGCGTTCTCGCCACAATCTTGCCATCGCCCGCGCCTGCGGTCATCGCGTGGTGCTGTGGGACGAAGAGGGTCTGGTCTGGGCCTCGCCGGAGGTGTACTGGAAGACCAAGGTCGACCCTGAAACGCTCAATGCCCCGGAGCTGCTCATCGCCTGGGGAGAAGACAATGCCCAGGTCTGGCGTGACCACCCGGACTATGCTGGACCGCCGATCGAGGCGCTGGGCAACCCGCGCGCCGATCTGCTCACCCCCCGCCTGAGATCGCTGTTCGAGGCGGAAGTGGGCAGCATCCGGGCGACCCATGGCCGCTTCATTCTGATCAACACCAACTTCTCCCGGGTCAATCACCTCCAGCCGCGCCAGAACCGGCATCTCAAGTGGCTCAGGGAAAAGCGCCCCGACGATCCGCGTGGCGGCTTTGCCGCCCACAAGTTCGAGTTGTTTCAGGCTTTTTCCGACATGGTTCCCGAGCTTGCCCGGCGCCTGCCGGAGGTGCACTTCGTCGTCCGCCCGCACCCGAGCGAGAAGCGCCAGACCTGGGAACACGTAGCGGCCGGATTCGACAATGTCTCGGTCGCCCAGCACGGAAACGTGGTTGCGTGGCTGCTGGCCAGCGACGGCCTGATCCACAACGGCTGCACCACGGCCGTCGAGGCGTTTCAGCTGGACCGTCCGGCCATTGCGTTCCGGCCGGTGCGCTCGGCCCGCTACGATCATGCGCTGCCCAACGACATCAGCCTGGCAGCCGCCGACCTCGACGAGTTGGCCGGCCTGGTCGAGCGGGCCAGCGCGGACTCCGCGGCGCTGTTTTCCGAGCAGGCCGGCAGCGAAAGCCGCCAGGTCATGCGCGCAGCGCTGGCCGGTTTCGGAGAGCACGGGTTGGCCAGCGAGCGCATTGTGGCGCGCCTGGGCCAGCTGAGCGAGCAAGGCTCCATCCATGGCGCGCGCAGCCGCTGGATGCCGGCTGTCCTCGCCTTTCGGCGCCTGCTGCGGCTTCTCGAGCAGCGCCTGCCGGGCACGGCCAACTACCGCCCCTACCTGGCCCACATGTTCCCGGATATCGACCAGGCCGAGGTCGAGCAGAGCCTGCGACAGATGGCGTCGTGCCTGGACATTGCGCCGGTCCCGCGGGTCCGTGAACTCGAGACCAACGTGTTCCGGCTGGAGCCGGCCTGAACCGGGCCCTTGCGACCACGGGGTCCTTGGTAAACTGACCAGGTCGAACATGAAACCTTTCCCATTGTTCCAGAACACCGGGTGCAGCAGCCAATGACCAACGTCAAGATTCTCGGTGCCGGCTCGATCGGCAACCACCTCGCCCACGGCGCCCGCCGACTGGGTTGGGAGGTCACCTTGAGCGATGTCGACCCGGCCGCGCTGGAGCGGACGCGCAGCGATATTTACCCGTCACGCTACGGCAGCTGGGATGATGCGATTCGGCTGGCAGCGCCGGCCGAACTCGGCAACGAGCGCTTCGACGTGGTCATCCTGGGCACCCCTCCCGACACCCACATTCCACTGGCCCTGGCCGAGATCGACCGGGCGCCGCCGCGCCTGATGCTGATCGAGAAACCGCTGAGTCCGCCCGACCTGGGCCCCTGCTCGGAACTGGTCGCGGCCGCCACCCGGGCCCAGGTGCGCGTCCTGGTCGGCTACAACCATCGCCTCACCCGCCATACCGCGCTGGCGGCGGAATGGCTCAAGGACTCACCTCTTGGAGAAGCAACCACCCTGCGCGCCATGACCCGCGAACACTGGGGCGGCATCTTTGCCGCCCACCCCTGGCTGGCCGGGCCGGCCGATAGCTACCTGGGCTTCACCGCGCGCGGCGGCGGCGCGCTGGGCGAGCACAGTCATGCGATCAACATCTGGCAGTACTTTGCCGAACTGGCCGGCTGCGGGCGCATTGTCGAGGTGGCCTGCATGCTCGACGAGGTCCGTCAGGACGGCGCCGCCTACGATCGCATCGCCCAGCTTTCGGTGCGCACCGAGCACGGCCTGGTCGGCACCATCGTCCAGGACGTGATTACGCGCCCGGCGCAGAAGTGGCTGCGTCTGGAAGGCAGCGAGGGGTATCTGGAATGGCAGGTCAGCGTGGATGCCGATCACGACCTGGTTCGCCTGGTCGAGCACGACGGTCGGGTGCGCGAGGAACGTGTGGCCAAAACCCGGCCGGACGATTTTCGTGGTGAACTCGAGCATATGAACGCCTTGCTCGGTCAGCCGCAGGCGCCGTCGCCGATCGATCTGGACTCCGGTCTGGAGACCATGCGGGTCATCGTCGCCGCGCTGCGCTCGGCCCGCGAAGGCCGGACCGTTCGGGTCGAGCGCTGAAGCCGGTGAGGGCGGGGCAGCGCATCCTGGCCGTGGTGCCGGCCCGCGGCGGCAGCAAGGGCATTGCGCTGAAGAATCTGCACCCGGTGGCCGGCAAGCCGCTGCTGGTGCACACCGCCGAACTGCTTGGACGGCTCGACTGGGTTGACCGGGCGGTGGTGTCCACCGATCACCTGCTGGTGCGCCAGACCGCGCTCGAGGCCGGCCTGGATGCACCGTTCATGCGCCCGCCCGAGTTGTCCGGCGACCGCATCGGGGACATTGAAGTGCTGCAGCATGCGCTGGCTGCCACCGAGAGCGACGACGGTACTCGCTACGACATCGTGGTGATGCTGCAGCCGACCTCGCCGCTGCGGCGCGCGGAAGACGTCACCGCCGCCGTCGACAAGCTCCTGGCCGAACGACTCGACAGCGTCTGGACGGTCAGCCCCACCGATCTGAAAGCGCATCCGCTCAAGCAACTGGTCATCGACCCCCGGGGTCGACTGGATTATTTCGACCCCCGGGGCGCCGACATCGTCGCCCGCCAGCAGCTCGAGCCGGTCTACCACCGCAACGGCGTGGCCTATGTCCTGCGCGCCGAGGCGCTCAGGCAGGGCCGGCTGATGGGCGAGCGGGCCGGCGCTCTGGTGATCGACGATGTACAGGTCAGCATCGACACGCTCGAGGATGTCGAGCGGGTGGAAAAGGTGCTCCAGGATGGGTCAGCGCCGTCGACCGCGGACGATCCCGCCCCGGCCCGGCCGCGCAGCCTGGTCATCGACATTGACGGGGTCGTGGCCGAAGCGCTGCCCGAACTCGATTACGCCCAGGCCGGTCCGATCCGCGCCAACATTGCCCGGATCAACGCGCTGTTCGAGGCCGGCTGCCACATCACCCTGTTCACCGCGCGCGGCTCGGGCACGGGCAAGGACTGGCGGGCGGTCACCGAGGAGCAATTGACCCGCTGGGGCGTCCGTTATCATGATCTGCGTTTCGGCAAGCCGCCGGCCGACTACTACATTGACGACCGCCTGGTCACCCTGGCCCACGTGCTTGCCCTGTGTGGCCGGGCCGATCCGGTGGCCTGAAACCGATTTACTTGGCAAGGAAACACACAATGGACAAGATCTTCGACGATCTGCACATCTTCGAAATGGCCAACAACCACCAGGGGGACGTCGACCACGGCCTCCGGATCATCGAGGCGGCAGCCCGGCTGGCGCGCGAGCACGACGTTCGCGCCGCGGTGAAATTCCAGTTTCGCGAGCTTGACAGCTTCATCCATCCCGACGCCAGGGGCCGCGACGACATCAAGCACATCCCGCGCTTTGAAAGCACGCGCCTCGATGAAGGCCAGTTCCGGCAGCTGGTCGAGGCGACGCGCTCGGCCGGCCTGGTGACCGTGGCCACGCCGTTCGACGAGGCGTCGGTCGGACTGTGCCAGGCGCTGGGAGTCGAGATCATCAAGGTTGCCAGCTGCTCGGCGACCGACTGGCCGCTGCTGGAGGAAATCGCCGCCGCCGACCAGCCGGTGATTGCCTCGACCGGCGGTCTGTCGATCCATGAGATCGACAACCTGGTCACGTTTCTGCACAAGCGCGTGCCGGCGCTGGCGGTGATGCACTGCGTGTCGCTGTATCCGACCCCGCCGGAAAAGCATGCACTGAACTTCATGGGCAAGATGATCCGGCGCTACCCCTACGTGACGATCGGCTATTCGGGGCATGAGGCGCCCGACAATACCGACGTGGTCATGATGGCCGTGGCCAAGGGCGCGAGGCTGCTCGAGCGCCATTTCGGTGTCGCCACCGACGACATTTCGCTCAACCAGTATTCGATGGACCCGGAGCAGGCCGGGCGCTGGCTTGCCGCCGCCGAACGTGCGCGCGCCATTGCCGGTGCAGACGATAACAAGCACGTCAGCCCGGCCGAGCGCGAGGCGCTGCTGCAGCTTCAGCGCGGTGTGTATGCGCGCCGGGCGATCGCCAAAGGCGAAGTCATCGAAGCCAATGACGTGTTTTTCGCCATGCCTTGCCGGGAAGGGCAGCTGGCCTCCGGACCCTTCGGCCAGTACCGCGCCCGATTCGTGGCCAGCCGCGACTACGCAGAGAACGAGGCCGTGTTCGAGCAGGCCCAGCAGGACCCCTACACCGAGCTGCGCGGGATTTTGCACGACGCCCGAGGGTTGCTCTACGAGGCCGGGGTCGCCCTGGGCGACGACATCAGTATCGAGGTATCGCATCATTACGGCCTCGATCGGTTCCGGGAAACCGGCTGCGTGCTGATCAACTCGGTCAACCGCGAGTACTGCAACAAGTTCCTGATCATGATGCCGGGGCAGGAACATCCGCACCACAAGCACCGGGTCAAGGAAGAGACCTTCCACATGCTCTGGGGCGATCTGGAAGTCGATCTGGAAGGCGATCTCATCCACCTGCGGCCGGGCGACAAGTTGTTGGTCGAGCGCGACCGGATGCACGCGTTCCGGAGCCGCGGGGGCTGCATTTTTGCCGAGATCTCGACCCGGTCGATCCGCAGTGATTCCTACTATGCCGATGAAACCATCGCGCGCATGGACCCGCTGGAGCGCAAGACCCTGGTCGACGGCTGGTAAGCCCTGCTCAGGCGCTCACGGTCATCTCGGCCAGGGCGGCGACGATCCGGTCGACGTCGGCATCGCTGTGGGCCGCGCTCAGGGACAGGCGCAGCAGGTTGAGTCCGGACGGCGTTGCCGGCGGGATCATCAGGTTGGCATAGATTCCGGCCTCCAGCAGCCCGCGCCAGAGCGCCAGGGCCTCTTCCCGTTCACCCAGGATGATGGCCGCCACCGGTCCGGGTACGTCGCTGCCCAGACGGTAGCCGAGCTCGGCCGCGGCCGCATAGAGCCGGGTAAAGTTGCGCTGCAGCTGGGCGCGAAGATCCTGACCCTGGAGCACCCGGCGCAGGGCGACCCGGGTTCCGGCAATGGTTGCCGGCGAAGGTGATGCGGTGAAGATGTAGGGGCGGGAGGCCAGACGCATCAACTGCAGCTGCGGATGCGGCGAGACGCAGAAACCGCCGATCCCGGCCAGGCTCTTGGAGAAGGTTCCGAGCACGAAGTCCACCCGATCGAGCAGACCACTGCTTTCGGTCAGGCCGAGACCACGATCACCGAACACGCCGAACGAATGCGCCTCGTCGACCAGAAGCCAGGCGCCGTGGCGCTCCTTGACCTCGACGAAGGCTTCCAGCGGCGGCCGGTCTCCGAGCATGGAATACAGGCCCTCGACAACGACCAGGGCCCGGGATGCGTCCGCGCCAAGACGTGTCAGGCGCCGATCGAGATTGTCCGGATCGTTGTGTCGAAAGCGGATGGTCTCTGCGTGGCTGAGCCGGGCACCGTCGTAAATGCTGGCGTGGCTGTCGGCATCGATGAGCAGATAGTCGCCTTTCCCGGCCAGCGCCGAGAGCGTGCCCAGGTTGGCCTGGTAGCCGGTCGAAAACACCATGGCCGCCGCCCAGCCAAAGGCCGCGGCCAGTTCATGTTCCAGCGCCCGGTGCGCCTGGTAGCTGCCATTGGCCATGCGCGACCCGGTGGTTCCGGACCCCAGGCTGGACAAGGCCTCGCTCGCCGCGGCAATCACTTCGGGATCATAGGTCAGGCCGAGGTAGTTGTTGGTACCGGCCAGCAGGACTTCGCGCCCGTCGATGACGCCGCGAGTAGGCGACAGCACGGCCTCGATGGGCGTGGCGATGGCTGCCGGAGAGCGCGTGCCCAGGCTGGCCTGGGCATCGGCCAGGGGCTGAAACTTGTCGAACAGGCTCAAGAGTAAATCCTCAGGTCAGCTTGGAGAGACGAACGGCCAGGTCGTTCAGGGTATTGACCTCGGCCAGAACATCGACCGGCACGGACAGATCGAGTTCATCCTCGATTTCCATGACCAGGTTCATGATCTGGACCGAGTCCAGTCCGGCCTCGCTGGTCAGGCTTTGGGACCAGTCGATCTCGCGATGCTCGGGCAGGGCCCGGGTCAAGGCGGCGGATATGGCCTGGCGGGCCAGCGCAAGAGTATCAGTCGTCATTGTCTCCAACCGGGTAATTCGGGCAAGGCGGACCGCAGGGTTTGCCGGGGTGTCCAGTCCGGCACCACGTCGCAAAGTCTACTATCACAGACCCAGTCGATGTGAGTAAGCTCTCGCACCTTGCCCGGGCCCAGTATCGCCGGACGTCGACGCAGGCGCGATCCCCCCTGGCTGGCCAGGCTCAACAGGTGCAAGCCCCACCGCGGCAGCGCTACGACCCGGACGCGACGGCCCGAAACCTGCTCGGCGATGTCTGCGACATCGGCCCAGCTGTAGCCGTCGGGCCGACCGTCATCGAGGCAGCGCGTGCGTTGCCCCAGCCACGGCAGCCCGAGCAAATGATCGATGGCCCGGGACAGGTCATCGATGTGGATCAGGGAGAAACGGGCCTGTCCCGGTCCGGCCCGTAGCAGCCATCCGCGGGCCAGCATTTTCCATAGCGCGGCCAGGGCCTGATCCTTCGGCCCGTAGACCGCCGGCGGTCGCAGAATGAACCAGTCCAGCAGGCTGGTCGCCACCAGGTTTTCCGCGTCCCGTTTGCTGGCCGCGTAGTCCGACAGGGCCGGCTCGCGCGCGGCCAGGCTGGAGATGAAGATCAGACGAGCGCCCGGGTTGCGCTGTTCAAGGGCATGGACCAGGCGGCCGGTGCCGACGACGTTGACCCGGGCGAAGTCGGCGAAATTCCGCCCCGCAATGGCTCCGGCAAGGTGAACGACGCTGTCGGCATCGGTGATCAACTCATTCAGCGCAGCCTGGTTTTCCAGGTGCCCGCAGACTTCGGTCAGGCGAGGATGGCGGGCCAGCGTCCCGGTTTTGCGGGTCAGTGCGCGGACCGAGTAACCTCGATCCAGGAGCAGGCCGAGTACGGCGCGACCGATGAAGCCGGTGGCCCCGGTCAGGGCAACGACGGCGGTCACGGCAGCAGCGCCATTTCAGCCCCTGGAGGGTTCGGCGGCTTCGGTGTGCGGCGTCCGATTGACCAGCTCGCGGGGCAGGAACTGGCGCTGCTCGAGGTCGTTGCGCTTGAGGAAATCCAGCCGGGCCCCGCTGCGCGACAGCTTGCCGGACGATGTCCGCGGAAGCGTATGCAGCGGCACCAGCTCGATCAGGCAGGCGATCCCGAATTCCGACTGGATCTTCTGTTTCAGGCGCTCGACCAGGTCGGCCTGGCGGAATGCGTTCTGCTCGCGGCATTGAACCACCAGGACCGCGACTTCGCTGCCGTCTTCGCTCGGAATGGAAAACGCCGAGGCATCCTCCGGGCGAACTTCGGGCTGTTGTTCGGCAACATATTCAAGATCCTGCGGCCAAATGTTACGACCATTGATGATCAGCAAGTCCTTGGCTCGGCCGGTGATGAACAGGGAGTCGCCGGCTCGGTAGCCGACGTCTCCGGTATTGAGCCAGCCGTCCTTGGACAAGGCCACAGCCGTGGCTTCGGGGTTGTTGGCATAGCCGCTCATGACGCTTGGGCCGCGCAGGAAAATCACGCCGCACTCGCGTTCGGCCGCGCTCGTCCCGTCGTCTCTGCGGATCTCGACTTCGTATCCGGGCAGGTGCCGTCCGCAGTTGACGAACTCGGTCAGGCGCTGATCCTGATCACCGCCTGTGCCGTCGGCCGGCACGGCGAGTCGGTCGATGGCCAGCCGGTCGGCATCGACCAGGTCGGTATCGATCCCCTGGCCCAGGGGCGAGAAGCTGACCGCCAGGGAACACTCCGCCATGCCGTAGCAGGGCAGAAACGCCTGGGGACTGAACCGGGACGGCTGCAGGGCGTCGGCGAAGCCCTGGAGCCACGGCGCCCGGATCATTTCCGCGCCCACCCCGGCAACGCGCCAGGCCGACAGATCGTACTGGCCGACGTCGCTTGCGCGCAGACGGCGCGCGCACAGTGCATAGCCGAACGGCGGGCTGAAGGAAATGGTGGCGCGGTTGCGCGACATCAGGCTCAGCCACAGGCGCGGTCGCATGGCGAATTCCCGGGTTCCCAGGTAGTCGACCGACAGTTGCGAGACGACCGGACCCAGGATCAGTCCGACCAGTCCCATGTCGTGGTAGTAGGGCAGCCAGGACATGAATCGGTCGCCGCGCCGGATCTGGACGCCGTACTGGAGAATGCCGGCCAGGTTATCCAGGACCGCGCGCTGGGTGATCATCGTGCCGCGCGGGAAGCGGGTCGAACCCGAGGTGTACTGCAAATAGGCCAGTTCGCCGGGTTGCGGCGCTTGCGGCAGGCATTCGGCCCGATCGAGGTTCTCGAACACCGAAAGCGGGCCGACCACGTCCAGCTCCAGGCCATCGGCAGCTTCGGCCAGGAAGGTGGCAAACGAGTCCGGTGCGAAGGCGCCGCGCGCCTGGCAGTCGATCAGCATGGCCCGCAAGTGCTGCACGAACGCCTCGCGTCCTCCCAGGTGGACGGCGGCAGGCAACGGCACCGGCACCAGGCCGGCGTACTGGCAGGCAAAAAACAGAACCAGGAAATCCGGATGGGTATCGGCGACCAGGGCAATTCTGCTGCCGCGCGGCAGGTTCAGCCCGTGCAGGCGGTGCGCCATCTCACAGGCCCCGCGCCGGAGCTCGGCATAGCTCAGCGCCCGCTGCAGTTCGCCGCGGCCATCATAGAAATTGCACCCGGTGGTTCCCTGGGCGGCGTAATCCAGCGCTTCGGCGAGGCTTGCGTAACCCGAGGTTTTCAGGGGCAAGGAGTTTTCGGTCGGGGTCGGCTGCGGCATCAATGCTGTAGATTCCCTTCTTTTGGTCTGTGCGGCCCTCAGGAGACCCGGTAAATCTCCCGGATCAACAGGTCATTATATGTTGACCAGCGCCTAAAGGAAATATACATGCTTCAATCGAGCATTTCCGACGCAGCAGCGAGCCGGAATTGAGGGTACATTGAGCACTGATTCAATGCACGGGTTCTGAATTCGCTTCATGGCTGCAACAGTCCACGTTGTGCCGGTCTGTTCAAGGCGCGACTGGCAGAGTTTTCATGCGTTTCCCGGACGGATCTATGCCGATGATCCGCACTGGGTCAAGCCTCTGCTGCTGGAGTCCAGGGCCTTGTGGTCGCCCAGGACGCCCTGGTTCGAACACGCCCGGGCCCAGGCCTTCCTGGCCTGGCGCGATCAACGACCGGTCGGCCGAATCAGTGCCCAGGTCGATGACCTGCAGCCGCTCGAGCAGGGCCGCAAAATCGGCTATTTCGGCCAGTTCGAGTGCCTGGACGACCGGGAGATCGCCCGGGCGATGTTTGCCCAGGCGGGCCGTTGGCTCTCCCGGCACGGCTGCGAGCGGGTCAGGGGACCCTACGATCTGGGCATCAACCAGGCCTGCGGGCTGCTGGTGGAGGGCCGCGACTCGCCGCCCATGATCATGATGGGTCATGCCCCGGCCTACTACCAGGGTCTGATCGAAGACGCCGGATTGGCCCGCGAGATGGATTTGCTCGCCTACCTGCTGCCGCCGGACTTCGATCCGCCGCAGGCGATGGTTCGACTGCTCGAGCGCAGCGCCCGGCGGGTTCGGCTCCGGCCCATGGATTTCTCGAACTTCAAAAATGAGATCAGTGTGTTGCGCGATATTTTCAACGATGCCTGGTCGGCCAACTGGGGGTTCGTGCCGCTGACCCGAGCGGAGTTCAAGCGCATGGGTGACGAAATGCGCAAGATCCTGAAGCCGGCCTATACCTGCCTTGCCGAGGTGGACGGTGAGCCGGCGGGTTTCCTCGTCGCGCTGCCCAATCTCAATGAGTTGATCCGCGATCTGGACGGCCGTTTGCTGCCGACCGGCTGGGCCCGGCTGCTCTGGCGTCTGGCGCGCAACCGGGCGAGCTCGGCCCGGGTTCCGCTGATGGGCGTGCGTCAGGTCTACCAGCGCGGTGCGCTCGGTGCGGCGATCAGTTTCGGCATGATCGACGCGGTGCGTCGTGCTTTGCATGCCGACGGCATTCGGCGGGTGGAGGTATCTTGGATCCTGGAAACCAACCGGGGAATGAACTCGATGATCGAGGCCATGGGCGGACAGTTGTACAAACGATACCGGCTCTACGGCCGGGCACTGACCTGAGGCTGATCCGTGGTCGAAGATTTCGACGCCATCGTTCTGGCCGGCGACCGGGGGCCGGATGACCCCCTCGCGCGCCATGCCGGTGTGGCCGGCAAGGCGCTGGTGCCGGTCGCCGGGACGCCCATGCTGACCCGGGTTCTGGCGGTGCTGGCGGGCTGGCCCCGGTTGCGCCGACTGGTGCTGGTCGCGCCCGATCTGCCGGCCTACCGCGAGGCCGCGGCCGGTGTCGCCGATTCGCGCCGCCTGATCTGGCTGGAGCCTTGCGCGTCCTTGAGCGCCAGCGTGCGCGCAGCGCTGGCGTCGACAGCCGGTGCCCAGCGCCTGGTGCTGACCGCCGATCACGCCCTGCTCGACCGGGCCTGGCTGGATCGTATGGCCGAAGCCGGGGAGCCCGGCGACGGCTTTGCCATGTCGATCGGCCTGACCGACTGGCACGGGGTCATGCGGCGCTTTCCCGGCAGTCGGCGGACCCGTTACCGGTTCAGCGACCGCAGTGTCTGTGGAACCAACCTGTTCGCCATCCACGACGACAGCGTCGAGGCCCTGCTGGAGGTCTGGCAGCGGGTCGAGCGCGAGCGCAAGAAACCATGGAAAATCCTCAGCCTGCTGGGCTGGGGCAATCTGGGCCGATACCTGGCCGGACGCCTTGATCTTGACGCAGCATTCGCCGCGCTCTCGGTCCGTGTCGGGGTCGGTGTTCGACCGCTGCTGCTGGCTGATCCGCTCACGGCAGTGGATGTGGACAGCCCGGCCGATCTTGCGCTGGTCGAGTCGGTGGTCGCAAGAATGGATCAACAAACGTGCTGATCGAGCGCTATCTGGCCCGTGAGATTCTGCGCCCGGTACTGGGCGTGTTCTCGTTTTTGCTGGTGGTGGTCCTGGTTTTTTACGCCAGCCAGCTGCTCGCCCGGGCCGCCATGGAAGGGTTGCCCATGGAGATCGTGGCGCGCATGGCCGTTCTCCGCCTGGGTCTGTTTTTCGACGTGCTGGTTCCGATTTCCATGCTGCTTGGCATGGTGGTCGGCCTGGGTCGTCTGCAGGCTGCCCATGAAATCACGGCATTGGCTGCCGCCGGCGGCGGCAGGCGTCGAATCGTGATGGCCCTGCTGCTTTGGGTGGCGCTGCTGGCGGTCCTGGTAGCCCTGGCGTCCATGGTTTTTCGACCCTGGGCTTATGCAAGCCTGTACGAACTGGAACGGGAACTGGCCGCTGAACTGAACCTCGACCGGGTCGAGCCCGGACGCTTCCAGGTCGGGGACGATCAGTGGCTGATTTATGCCGAGGCCCGCCGTGACGGTGTCCTGAAAGAGGTCATGGTGCGCCAGCGCGCCGATCGTTTCAGCGGCTTGCTTCGGGCCCAGCGTCTTACCCAGGAATACGAGGAGGAGGGCGCCTTGCGGCTGATCTTCGAGGGCGATGTGCGCAGCTACACCATGGCCGGAGACGGTGAACCGGATCTGGTGGCCGTTTTCGATCGCTTCGATGTTCTGCTGCAGGTGCGCGCGCCGCCGCGCCGGGAACAACTGCGGCGAGCGATGCCGACGAGCCGCCTGACCGGGACCGATGAGCCGATCGAGATGGCTGAACTGCAGTGGCGCCTGGTCAGTCCGGTGTCGGTGATCGCGCTGGCGCTGGCCGGGATCGCCCTGAGCCGGATCAATCCACGCCTCGGCCAATCGGCGCGGGTGCTGTCGGCCACCCTGGCCGCGACCGTGTATTTCAGCGGACTGGGCGTGCTGATCAACTGGATCGAGCAGGGCCAGCTGGCGTTCTGGCCCGGCGCTTTCCTCGCCCCGCTGCTGGTGCTGATTGCGCTGGTGGTGCGCTACTGGCTGGTCCAGCGCGGCCCGGGAGCGCCGTTATGAGGATTCTGGCCGAATACATCATCACCCGGCTGCTCGGAGCCTACGCGGTCACCGCGCTTGCAATGGGCGCCTTGATCTGGTTGCTGGAGGTGTTGCAATACCTGGAAGACGGGGTGGCCGGAGCCATGGACTTCGTCCGCATCCTGCTGGGCGCCTTGCAGATCGTCCCGGAAGGCCTGATCGATCTGTTGCCGGTGATGACCGTGCTGGCGACGGCGGCGGCGATGGGCGGCCTGCAGGCGCGCAGCGAAATGACGGTCATGCGGGCTTCCGGACTGTCGATCTGGCGTTTGACCACCGTTGCCCTGGTGCCTGGGGTGCTGATTGCCCTGATGGCGCTGGCGGCGTTGCAATGGGTCACGCCGCTCGTGCAGCAGGGGCCGGAACGCCTGATTGGTGCTTCGCTGGGAGAAAACGGCCTGTGGCATCCATCGCACGGTCTTTGGGTGCGCCAGGACAACGAATTTCTCAATGTCCAGGAACTGCGACTGGGACGCATTCCCACCGGCATCAACCTCTACCGTTTCGACGATGACGGCGGACTGCGCGAACACGTCGAAGCGGAAACCGCGGTGGTCGAGCCCGACGGCCTCTGGCGTCTGGAGCAGGTGCGGCTGCGCGACTACCGAGCCGATGCGCTGGAACCGCTTGCCGAAGTCGAGGAACTTGCGTGGCCTTCTTTCCTGTCCGCGCGTCAGCTGGAATTGTTGCTCAGCCCGCCGGCCAGCCTTCCCTTGAGCGATCTGTGGCAGTACGTCAGCGGGCTCAAGGCCCGCGGCCAGGAGTTTGCCGAGTTCGAGATGGTTTTGTGGCGGCGATTGGCCTTGCCGCTGGCCTGCCTGGGCATGGTTCTGGCGGCCATGGCCACCGCGGCCGTGCCCTTGAAGAGCAGGGCGGTGAGCGTTCGCCTGGTGGCAGCCATGACCCTGGGGCTGGGGTTCCAGCTTCTGGCCGAGCTGGCTTCTTACCTGGGTCTGGTTCTGGCCTGGCCGGTGATTCCGGTGGCGCTGGGGCCACCGCTGTTGCTGTCCGGCCTGGCCTGGTGGATGCTGGCGAGATCCCGTTAGCAGCACCGGCAGGATGCGGCTGCGCCGCATCCTGCCGGTTGCCGGATCCACTCGATCGCCTTCAACCCTGTTTCAGGACCCAGGCGTTGCACCATCCGTCGTGGGCGACTTTCTTGCCGGGGAAAATGCTGCAGCCCATCCAGTCGGCGGTCAGGTCACCCTGGGCCAGTTGGCAATTCGCGCAAATCTGGCCTTCCTCGTAACGCGGCCAGCGCTCCGGGTCGACTTCGCTGTAGTGGTGCACGTAGCCCAATGCCTTGGCCTGGGCGCTCTCCGGATCGAGCCGATCGTCGGCCCAGGCGGTGCCGGACGACATCCGCGACAAGGCCGGCAACAACAGGGCCAGCGATCCGGCGCCGGCGATCTTGAACAGATCTCTGCGTGAACAAGATTTCATCGAACCAATTCCTCCATTGAATAGGGCAGATTGAGCGTCTACACGACGAAGTTAGAGTAGCAGCAAACCGCCATTGCGGTGTGAGACGGAACCGCTGCCCATCACCATGCCAGACGTGCCTGACAACAATTCCCGAACCTCTCCTGTGCACCTGCCTCCCGGCGGCACGATCTCGTATACCGAGCGCTGGCTTTCGTCTGATCACGCGGCCAGGCTCTGCAAGCAACTGCTGGAATCCCTGCACTGGCGCCAGTTGCCGGTCTACCTGTTCGGGCGCTGGATTCCACAGCCGCGCCTGACCGACTTTCATGGAGACCCGGGCACCTGCTACAGCTACGCCGGGCTCGACTTGCGCGGTCGTGGCTGGCCCGGCCCACTGGCCGAGCTGCGCGAGGCGGTTGCGCTGCATACCGGCCAGCGGTTCAACACGGTCTTGTGCAATCTGTATCGCAACGGCAACGATTACATGGGCTGGCACGCCGACGACGAGCGCGAGCTGGGTCGTGATCCGATCATTGCCTCGGTCAGCCTGGGTGCCAGTCGTCGTTTCCTGCTCCGGCCGCGTCGGGGCGAGCGCGGCGAGCGCCGCGAATTCGTTCTCGCCTCCGGCAGTCTGCTGGTCATGGCCGGCGACCTGCAACATCACTGGCAGCACCAGCTGCCCAAAGCCCTGCGCGTGGGTGAGCCCCGGATCAACCTGACGTTTCGCCAGGTGTCGGGTTGAATGTCAGGTTTCGCTATTGTCGGCGGGATCGGTCGGCGGGATGGCCTGACCGGAATCCGGGTTGTCCGGATCGCTGAGAACAGACACGGTCTGGCGCGCTTGTTCCAGCATGTCCTGACACTGCCGACTCAAGCTGACCCCGCGTTCGAAGCGGGCCAGGGACTCGGCCAGAGAAAGATCCCCGGTCTCTAGCTGTTCGACCAGTGCCTCGAGCTCCTTGAGCGACGATTCGAAATCCGCCGGAGTGTCGACCTCTTCGGTGCCTGCTTTGTTCATCCCGAGATTCTAACCTGAACAAAAGGGCGCGCATTCAACATCCGAACAAGTCGCTCTCCCAGACCAGCCTGCGTCCGAGCCGATCGAGAAGGCGGGCGAATTCTGCGTCCATCCAGCGGTTGCCGACGGCGACCAGTCGGTCCTGATAATGGATTCGCGGCCACATCGGCCGCTGCCAGGGAGGGATACCCCGCTCACTCATCAACTCCTTGACCCGACGCCGCCCGCCATGGCCGGCCAGGCGCAGTTTCTCTCCGGTCTGGCCCGAGCGTGCGAGCAAGCGCAGCCCGGGACCCCTCCCGGTCAATTCCAGCCGTCCTCCCGGCCCCGGAAGATCCAGCGGCCGCGCGCCGTCCCAGGCGATCTGCCAGGGCAGATCCGCCGTCTCCCCGATGTCTGCCAGCCACAGGCGGTTGTTGTAACGCCGGACAATGGCATCTTCCCAGCGCAGTTCCGGTTGCCTGTCGGAGCCGGCGCGCTCGATCTGGCGCAAGAACTCATCGAGACGGATGCCCGGCGGCGGTGAATGACCCAGCGCCAGGATCCAGTGGCGGATGGCTTCCGAGCGACGATAGGCGTGCAGTTGTGCCAGCCTGGACAGATCCAGTCGCTTGCCCGGCAGGCCAAGCGACTGGACATCGGCGTTGGCCAGAGCGGAAAGGCTTTCCTGCGCGCCCTGGTTGAGTCTGGCGCTGCGGACCAGGCCGTGCACGGCGCCGGGAAAGCGGCTGTGCAGCAAGGGCATGATTTCGTGGCGGACGAAATTCCGGTCCATGGCCATGAGTTCGTTGGCCGGGTCCCTGATCCAGTCGAGCTGGTGCTCGGCGAGGTAGTCGAGGATCCGGCGCCGGGTCCAGTCGAGAAGAGGCCGGAGCAGCCAGCCGCCGGCGAAGCGGCGAAGGCGGGGAATACCGGCCAGGCCGGCCGGTCCGGCACCGCGCACCAGGCGAAGAATCATGGTTTCGGCCACGTCATCGGCCTGGTGGGCGGTCATCAGGACACCATCAGGCGCCAGCCGGTCGGCCAGCGCCGCGTAGCGCGCATCGCGGGCATTGGCTTCGATCGATCCGGAGCGTCGAACCTGCACCCGGTCGACCTGGCAATCCACGCCCAGCCCGGCGGCGAGTTCAAGCGCGCGCCGGGCCCGCTTCGCGCTGCCGTGATCAAGCCCGTGATCGACGTGAATTGCCTGAAGGCCGCGATCGTGCAGTAGTTGCCTGGAATGATGCAGCAGGCAGACCGAGTCGGCACCGCCGCTGAAGGCAAGCAGCACCGGGCCCTGTCCGGGCAGACCGGTCAGGTCTGGCGAGGGTGGTCGCCGCGCGGCGGCCGGATCAGGCCCGCTCGAAGGCACCGAAAGAGCACAGGCGCTGGTAGCGCTCTTCGAGCAGCTCGTCAACCGGTTTGCGGGCCAGTACCTCGACCTGGGCGATGATGGTCTCTTTCAGGCGCACGGCGACCTCCTGCGGGTTGCGATGAGCGCCACCCGGAGGTTCCTTGATCATCTTGTCGATCAGGCCGAGTCGCTTCAGGCGAGGCGCGGTCAGCCCCAGCGCCTCGGCCGCGGTCTCGGCGCGATCGGCGTCTTTCCACAGGATGGAGGCACAACCCTCCGGCGAGATGACGCTGTAAATACTGTACTGCAGCATGTTGGTCCGATCTCCGACCCCGATGGCCAGGGCACCGCCCGATCCGCCTTCGCCGATCACGTTGCAGATCACGGGCACCGGCAGGCGGGCCATGTAGCGCAGATTGCGGGCAATTGCCTCGGACTGGCCGCGTTCTTCGGCACCAACCCCGGGGTAGGCGCCCGGGGTATCGATGAAGGTCACGACCGGCAGGCGGAAACGGGCGGCCATTTCCATCAGCCGCAGGGCCTTGCGATAGCCCTCGGGCCGGGGCATGCCGAAGTTTCGGCGCACCTTCTCGCGCGTGTCGCGGCCTTTCTGATGCCCGATCAGGACGAAGCTTCGGCCCTGCAGTTCGGCCAGTCCGGCAACAATGGCATGATCGTCGGCATAGGCGCGATCACCATGCAACTCCTCGAAGCGATCGAACACCATGGGCAGATAGTCCAGCGTGTGTGGACGCTCGGGATGACGAGCCAGCTGCGAAACCTGCCAGTCGCTCAGGCCGGAAAAAATGGCCTCGGTTCGCTCGCGGCACTTGGCCTCCAGGCGCCGGATTTCGTCTTCGATATTGATCGAATTGTCCGAGCCCACGTTGCGCAACTCGCGAATCTTCGCTTCCAGTTCGGCAATGGGTTGCTCGAAGTCAAGGTAGTTCGAGGTCATGAATCAGATTGATTGGTCAGCATTTCCTTCAGGAGTATAGTCCCGGTCCGCGCTTCCATGCACATCGATGGACACCGGCCCATGAGGGACAGCAGCAAGGTTCCAGGACATGGTCGCCCAGGCCAGCTGCCCCTCGACGCTGCCGATGCCCGGCGGCGGCTCGTGTCCTAGCGCGCGCAAGGCCAGGCGCAGGGCCGCAGCGGGCGGGTAGCGGCGGACCGGATCATCGCGCTCTGACTTGCTGAGCTTGCGGCCGGCCTGGTCGACGACCAGAGGCAGATGCAGGTACTCCGGTGCAGCCAGCGACAGGGCCTGAGCCAGCATGATCTGGCGAGCGGTGGAGTCCAGCAGATCGGCACCGCGGACAACTTGCGTGATGCCGGCGGCGGCGTCATCGACGACGACGGCCAACTGGTAGGCCACCAGGCCATCGGCGCGGCGGATGACGAAATCGCCGCACTGCAAAGCCGGTGTTTGTTCCTGCGGCCCGAGCAGGGCGTCGCTGAAACGGATGCGCTCTGAGGTGACGCGGAAGCGGATCGAACGGGCTGTTTTTCCAGCCGCGATGCCTGAGCGGCAGGTGCCCGGGTAAATGCCGTCGGGCGGCAGATCCTTGCGGGTGCAGGCGCACGGGAAGGCTTGCCCGGCCTGCAGCAACCGTTCAAGTGCCTGGTCATGGCGGGCGCGGAAAAGTGACTGGCGCTGAACCGGCAAATCGGACATCAGCCCGAATTCGGCCAGGGTTTCGAGCTGCCGGTCGGCCGCACCGGGAACTTCACGGGGCGGATCGAGATCCTCGATCCGAATCAGCCACTGACCGCCCGATGCCCGAGCCTGCAGGAAGCTGCCGGTCGCGGCAACCAGCGATCCAAAGTGCAACTCGCCGGTGGGCGAGGGGGCGAATCGGCCGCGATACCGGATTCTTGCAGCGGATTTTTTGGAAGGCTTCATCTTGTCATTGCCATTCGCAGAACCCATTCTATGCTTTCATTGATCCAGTCATAGACCGCGGAGTTATCTTCAGCCATGCAACGCATCGCCTTGTTTGTTGGAACCAACCTGGCCGTACTGGTCGTGCTGGGCATTGTCATGACCTTGCTCGAGCCCTGGCTGGTCGCCCAGGGCATCAACGTCAACCACGCAGCCACCTTGCTGTTTGCCCTGATTTTCGGCATGGGCGGGGCGGTGATTTCCCTGTTGATGTCGAAACGGATTGCCCTGATGAGTACGCGCGCGCGCGTGATCGATCAACCGTCCAACCAGACCGAGCGCTGGCTGGTTGAAACCGTGGCCCGGCAGGCGCGCGAGTCGGGCATCGGCATGCCCGATGTCGCCATTTTCGATGCCGCCGAGCCGAACGCGTTTGCGACCGGCGCTTCCCGCAACAAGGCCCTGGTCGCGGTCAGTACGGGGCTGTTGCGCAGCATGCGCCCGAACGAGGTCGAGGCCGTGCTCGGTCACGAGGTCGCTCACGTGGCCAACGGCGACATGATCACGCTGACCTTGCTGCAAGGTGTTCTCAATACGTTCGTTTTGCTGCTTTCACGCGTCCTCGGGCAGATCATCGATCGGGCCGTGTTTCGCTCGGAGCGGGCGTACGGGCCGGGCTATTTCCTGTCGGTGATCGTGCTGCAGATCGTGCTGGGCATCCTGGCCAGCATGATCGTGATGGCGTTTTCGCGCTGGCGCGAATTTCGCGCCGATGCCGGCGGCGCGCGACTGGCCGGGCGTGGCAACATGATCGCCGCCCTGGAGCGCCTCAAACGGAGCAGCCAGCCGTCGCAACTGCCGGAGTCTGTCGAAGCCTTTGGAATCCGCGGGCGTGTCGGCGAGGGTTTCCGTCGGCTGCTGATGAGCCATCCGCCACTCGATGAACGCATCCGCGCGTTGTCGGAGGGCGCTCGCTGAGGCCTGCCTGGCCGGGTCTGCGCCGGCCGACCGCCTTCATCAGGGCCTACAAGGTGGCCTGCTCGCGAACGAAATCTCCCTGAACCAGGTTGATGCCGAGCTGCCAGAGGGTGGCCAGGTCGCTGGTGTTTTCGATCCTGGGGGCGATGATCTTGACCTTGCGCTGGCTGCATTCGCTGACGATATCGGCCAGCTGTCGGCGCAGTGTTCCGTTTTCGCCCAGGTTCTGGACCATTTCCGGGGCCAGGCGCAGGTAGTCGAGTTCGAGAAAGCGCACCGTTGCCTCGATCGCGCTTTCCGGGACGACTTCGGTGAGGGCGAAGCGGCAGCCCAGGGGCGCAAAGCGCTCGATGAACTCCAGCGCCTGGCGCAGCTTGTCTTCGATTTCATAATCGCGCAAGGCCCAGATCAGTCGATTCGCCGGCAGGGCGCCGTTGCTGAGCAATCCCTCCAGGTGATCGCAGAATTCGTGATCGGCGATCGAGCTGATCGACAGCGTGACCATCCACGAAGCATCCTCTTCCGAGTTCCGCTCGGCGACGGCAGTCGCCATCCTGCGCAGCAGGTTCTTGTCCAGGCGCGGCGCCAGGCCGACCCGAGCCGCAGCAACCAGAAAAACCGATGGCATGAGCACTTCATCACTGCCCTCGGTGCGCAGGCTGCTCTCGATCTCGTAGATGGTTGGGTCGTTGTCGTCCATGCTGGTGATCGGCGAGGCCATGATCCGGATTTCGTCATGGTCGAGGGCATGGATCAGGCGCTCATGCCAGGCCATATCGTCGTCGCTGACATCGTCCGAAATTCGCGGACGATAGCGCACATAGGCATTGCCGCCGGAGCGCAGGGCTTCGCTCAAGGCGATATCGGCCTGCGCAACCAGTGACTCGGCGCTGGCCTGGTCGCTGCTGCCCTGGGCCACTCCGACGCTGACGGTGACCGGCAGGCTGAGTTCGCCGACTTCGAGAATCTGGCCGTTGCAGTATTCGACGATGTCCCTGGCCAGGCGGTCGGCACCCGCCGTATCCGCCGTTTCGGCCAGCACCGCGAAGATATGATCCCGGAGCCGCGCCATCGGGCGATCGCGCCCGGCGGCCTCGGTCATCATCGCACCGGCGCGACGGATGAGGGCGTCGGTCCCGCTGATGCCGATGCGCGACTGCAGCTTGTCGGGCTGGTCGATGGAGATCAGCAAGACCGACAGCTCGGTGGCATCGGCGCGCGTAGTCAATTCGGCGTTGATCGTATCGACGAATGCAGATTGATTGAGCAGTCCGGTCAACAGGTCCGACTGCTTGAGCCGATCCAGTTCCGCGGCCAGCGCCGGATCGGCGTCCGGATGATCTTCTCTGACCAGCATCTGGGCACAGGCTTCGCCGCCGTAACGGGCCCGCGAAAAGGCGACGATGGCGGTGAAGCGGCTGCCGTCTTCGCGCTGGGCCGCCACCTGCATGGGTTCGCTGGGCAGCTCATCCTGGTCGAGCGCCTTGAGGACTTTTTTCAGGTCTGGACCGTCCTCGCCGGCCTCCAGCAGGTCAAGCATGGAAAGCCCTTCCAGCTGGTCGAAAGTCTTGAACCCGAACAGCTCGAGGTAGGCGGGGTTGGCGAAAATGTGCAGCCCTTCGTGGATGTAGGCGATGGCTTCACTGGAGCTTTCCAGCAGCAGGGTGTAGCGTTCCTCGATTTCATCGAGTCGCTGAGTGGCGATGCGCGCCTGGCGATAGCCGCGCACGCTTTCGATCAGGCGAAGCAGAATGCGGCGCAGTCGGCGCGGGTTTTCGCTGCTGATGAAGCCTTCGACGCCGATGGCGGCGACGTTGAGCGCGGTCGCGGCATCCTCGGGCTCAATCAGGGCCAGCAGCGGCGCGGCTTCGGCTTGTTCCCGGATGTTCGATGCGGTGGCATCAAGCAGTTCCGGCTCGGCTTCGTGCGGGCAGACCACGACCAGGTCCACCTCCTCGGACTCGAAAATTCGTGCCACCGCGTTGGCCGTATCGGCCAGCGTCAGGCGGCAGTTCGTATCGTGGCCCAACAGATCCTGAAGTTCCCCCGGTCTTGACGGATCGTCACTCACGACTAGGATGCGAATCAGGCTGGCGTTGCTCATGGGTCGTGTCCGTAAGCCGAAACCAGATGGTAGCAGGATTCGGCCGAGTTTCGCTGACCGTGCGATCCCGGATTTGGCGAAGCGACTGTTGGCGTTTCCAGGCGTTCGGGCGTCGATCAGACCAACGGCGTTTTGTAGGGCATGCCGGCCTGCTCGCAGACCAGCCGCGGAACCAGGTATCCGGGCAGCTGACGTCTGAGTTCCTCGACCAGGGCGCGGGCCCTGGCCAGTTCCACATCGAAACGGTGAGCGCCGGCAACGCGGTCGAGCAGATGCAGGTAATAGGGCAGGACGCGGGCCTGCAGGCCGCGCTCCATCAGCGCTTTCAGTGCCGTTGTGCTGTCGTTGATGCCGGCCAGCAGGACGGCCTGATTGAGAAGTAGGGCCCCGCTTGTGCCCAGGCGCGCCAGTGCTGCGTCGACCTCCCCGTCGAACTCCCGGGCATGATTGGCGTGCACCACGATCACCACCGTCCACGGCAGGCTTTCCATCCAGCCCAGCAGGGCGGGCGTCACTCGATCGGGGAGCACGATCGGAAGGCGGGTGTGCAGGCGCAGCCGCTTGAGGCCGGGAATGCCGGACAGGCGATCGGTCAGCGCGGCCAGCCGGCGGGTCGAGAGCATCAGCGGATCGCCCCCGGAGAGAATGATTTCCTCGACATCGGAGCGCCCGGCCAGGTACGCCAGCGCTTCCTCCGAACCACGCCCCAGCGCGCGTTCTTCCGGATAGGGAAACTGCTGGCGGAAGCAGTACCTGCAGTGCACGGCACAGGCACCCGTGGTGACCAGGAGCACGCGGCCGGTGTACTTGTGCAGAATGCCGGGGGCCTGACGGCTGTTCAGATCGCCGACCGGATCGCTGGAGTAGCCGGGCTCCGTGCGGCTCTCGCCGTGCGCAGGCAGTACCTGGCGCAGCAGCGGATCGTTGAGATCGCCCTGGCGCATCCGGCGGGCGAATGCCTTGGGTACCAGCATCGGGAACGTGCCGGCGGTCGCGATGGCTGAATCTTCGGCCGCAAGATCGAGAAAACGCAACAGATCCTGCGGCCGGCGGAAACTGTCGCGAATCTGATCGCGCCATCCGATCCGGGACGGCTCCGTGCTTCGCGCTAAACTATACGGTTGAGTATCCAGCGTCATTGCTGCCTGTCATCGCCCGGGGGCGTGGTTGAAACCAGCGAACTTCCGGTGCGTATTGTAATTTGGAGAAACCATGGCGACCTACAGCACCAACGAATTCAAATCCGGCCTGAAAATCATCCTCGACGGAGACCCGTACACCATCGTCGAAAACGAGTTCGTCAAGCCCGGCAAGGGCCAGGCATTCAGTCGTGTCCGGGTTCGCAACCTGAAAACCGGACGAACCATCGAGAAGACCTTCAAGTCGGGCGATACGGTCGAGGCGGCCGATGTGTTCGAAAAGGAAATCCAGTACCTCTACAGCGACGGAGAATTCTGGCATTTCATGGACCCGGAAAGCTTCGAACAGCTTGCCGCCGATGAGTCGGCCATCGGCGACGGCGCTCAGTGGATGAAAGAGGAGGACATGTGCCAGGTCACGCTCTGGAACGGTCAGCCGCTGATCGTCCTGCCGCCCAATTTCGTCGAACTCCAGATCGTCGAGACCGATCCCGGCCTCAAGGGCGATACGTCCGGCAGCGGCGGCAAGCCGGCTCGCCTGGAAACCGGGGCAACCGTGCGCGTGCCGCTGTTCGTGCAGGAAGGTGAGGTCATCCGGGTCGACACCCGCAAGGGTGAATACGTCTCCCGGGTCAAGGAGTAAGCGCCGTGGATACCCGGGTGGTCGCGTTGTTGCCGGACTGGATTGTTCCCATCCATCCGCGCGGCGAGGTGCTGAAGCATCATGCGCTGGTGCTGCATGGCGAAACCATCAGCGCCGTGCTGCCGCAGGAAAAGCTCGCAGAGACCTTTCCCGAGGCCGAACGCAAGCCGCTGCCCGGGCGGGTTCTGCTGCCCGGCCTGATCAACGCGCACGCCCACAGCGCGATGGCGCTCCTGCGCGGTCTGGCCGACGACCTGCCCTTGATGCGCTGGCTGGAAGACCATATCTGGCCGGCCGAGCAGGCCTGCGTGGGGCCGGACTACGTTCGCGCCGGAACGGAACTGGCAATCGCCGAAATGCTGCTCGGCGGTACCACCTGCTTCAACGACAACTATTTCTTTCCCGATGTAGCGGCCGGTACCGCGATTCGCGCCGGCATGCGCGCCGTGGTCGGCCTGCCCATCATCGGCATGCCGACCGCCTGGGCGACCACCGAAGACGAATATTTCTCGCGTGGCCTGGGCGTTCACCAGGACCTGCTCAGCGAGCCGCTGGTGACCACCGCTTTTGCCCCGCACGCGCCCTACACGGTCGGCGATTCGGCCTTCAGGCGCATACGCGAACTGGCCGAAGAGCTCGACATCCCGGTCCATCTGCACCTGCTCGAAACCGCCGAAGAGATCGATACCAGCCATCAGCAGCACCGCTGTCATCCGATCGACCGGCTCGACCGGCTCGACTTGTTCAACGACCGCCTGCTGGCGGTTCACATGACCCAGCTCGAGCCACGCGACATGGATCGCGCCGCGCGCGCCGGCATTCACGTCTTGCACTGCCCGGCGTCCAACCTGAAGCTGGCCAGCGGGATGTGCCCGGTGGCCGCGCTGGTCGAGCGCGGCGTCAACGTGTGCATCGGGACCGATGGCGCGGCCAGCAACAACACCCTCGACATGTTTGCCGAAATGCGCCTGGCGGCCCTGCTGGCCAAGGGCCTCAGCGGCAATCCGGAAGCGGTCCCGGCCGAGGATGCGCTGGCCATGGCGACCCTGAATGCGGCCCGGGCGCTGGGTCTGGACGAGCAGATTGGCTCGCTGGAGGCGGGAAAACAGGCCGATGTCATTGCCGTCGAGCTTGACAGGATCGAGACCCTGCCCGTGCATCATGTGATCTCGCAGCTGGTGTATGCGACCGGGCGGCATCAGGTCACCGATGTCTGGGTCGCCGGCCAGCCCCTGGTCAGTGACGGTCAGCTCCAGACCCTGGATGCGGCTCGAATCCGGGCCGATGCCTCGGCCTGGCAGCGTCGCCTGGAAACCATTGATCGGCAGCACGCAAACAAATCGGTACCCTGATGACAGCAGCACACAAGACAGCGCCCAACCTCGATCCCGCCGAAGCGAAGAAGTTCGACGGCCTGGCGGCGAGCTGGTGGGATCCGGACGGCGACTCGCGCCCCCTGCACGATATCAACGGCCCGCGGGTTTCCTGGATCGAAGCGCGTGCGCAGCTGGAAGGCAAGGCCGTTGTGGACGTTGGATGCGGCGGCGGGATTCTGTGCGAGTCCCTGGCCGAGCGCGGCGCCGAGGTGACCGGCATCGACATGGCCGACAAACCGCTGGCGATTGCCCGGCAGCATGCC
This sequence comes from Wenzhouxiangella sp., assembly GCA_007694885.1. Classification (GTDB taxonomy): domain Bacteria; phylum Pseudomonadota; class Gammaproteobacteria; order Xanthomonadales; family Wenzhouxiangellaceae; genus Wenzhouxiangella. The sequence continues at coordinate 63,444 of REEW01000075.1, forward strand.
GTCGAACGGGGTCTGACGATCGACTACCGCAAGATCACCGCCGAAGAGCTGGCCGCGGAGGCGGGAGCGGGTTTCGACGTGGTCTGTTGTCTGGAAATGCTCGAACACGTTCCCGCTCCGGAACAGACGGTCGTCGCCTGCGCCGAATTGTGCCGGCCCGGGGGTACCCTGTTTTTCAGCACCATCAACCGCTCGCCCCTGTCCTGGGCAACCGCGATCGTCGGCGCCGAATACGTGTTGGGCCTGCTGCCCAGGGGAACCCATCGCTACGATCGCCTGATCCGCCCGGAAGAGCTGACGTCAGCCTGCCGCAAGGCCGGGCTCGAAGTTCTGGAGGTGAGCGGGCTGGCCTACAATCCGTTCTCGCGCACGGTCCGCATCGGCGGCCGGCCGCGGATCAATTACCTGCTGCACGCATCCAAACCCTCCTGAGTCCGAATCATGTCTCGCCGTATCCGCGCCGTCTTGTTCGATCTCGACGGGACGCTGGTCGACAGCGCTCCCGACCTTCTGGCGACCCTGGCCTGGCTGAGACGTTCGCACGGCCTTCCGGAACTGCAGGATTATCAATCGTTCCGGCACCTGGCATCCCGCGGCGCCCTGGGAATGATCGAGGGCGGATTCGCCGACCGGCCCGACCTCGATCGGACGCGTCTCCGGAGCCAGTTTCTCGACCGTTACGCGGCCAATCTGTGGGTGGAAAGCCGCGCTTTCGACGGCATCGAAGGCCTGCTGCAGCTGTTGAAAGCGCGTGATCTTCGGCTTGGCGTCGTGACCAACAAGCTGGCCTTCCTGGCCGAGCCCCTGATTCGGGCGGCCGGCTGGCAGGATCGGCTCGAGTGCGTGATCGGGGGGGATACCGCGGCCTTTCCCAAGCCCCACCCGGCACCGGTGCTCGAGGCCTGTCGGCGCCTGTCGGTCCAGCCCGGGCAAGCGCTCATGGTCGGGGACGACGTGCGCGACATTCGCGCCGGTCTGAGCGCCGGCAGTCTGACGGCGGTCGCCGGGTGGGGCTACCTGGGGCCGGACGATCCACCGCAGGGCTGGGGCGCCCACCACGTCCTCGCCCGGCCCACTCATCTCATGGAGATCCTGGAATCCAGTGACTGATCGCGATTACCTGCAACGAATGCTGTTCGAAGAAATCAATGCTCGCTGCGTGTACGTGCGCCTGGAAGGCGTGCTGGCCGAACTGGCCAAACGCGGTGACTATCCGCAACCAGCGCGCCAGCTGCTGGCCGAAGCGTTGCTGATCGCAGCCCTGATGTCGAGCGGCATCAAGTTTTCCGGCCGGCTGAGCCTGCAGGTTCGCTCCGAAGGTGCGCTCAAGTTGCTGATCGCCGACTGCACCGACGCAGGCGGTCTGCGCGGAACCGTGGCGCTGGACGAGGAATCGGTCGTGCCCGGCGATGCGGCCGGCCTGGTGCAGTCGGTTGGAGACGGCGGTGTGCTGACCCTGACGCTGGACCCGGCCGGCAAGGGCCAGCGCTGGCAGGGCATCGTCCCGCTCGAGGGAGCAACCCTTGCAGAGGCGATTGCCGCCTATTTCGAGCGCTCCGAGCAGTTGCCAACCCGGTTCCGCCTCGCGGTCGATGGCGATCGTGCCGCTGCCCTGATGGTTCAGCGCATGCCGGGCGCCTCGGAAGACGCGGACGGCTGGAACCGGCTCCAGCATCTGCTGGCCTCGGCGAGCCCTGAAGAATTGCTCGTCCTCGACGGGCCGGATCTCCTGCACCGTCTCTTTCACGCCGAGGTCCGGCGGGTTTTCCCGCCCCGGGAACTGACGTTTCACTGCCCCTGCAGTCGCGAGCGGGTGGTCGAGGTCTTGATCGGTCTGGGTCCGGCGGAACTGGCCGACATGATCGAAGAAGGCAAACCGGTCGATGTTCGCTGCCAGTTCTGCAACCAGAACTACCGTTTCGACTGCCTTGACCTGGCCGCGCTCGAGCACGGCGACAGCCCGCAGGCAGGGGGAACGGTGCACTGATGGGCGATTCGCTGGCCTGGTGTCGCGAGCGCATGCTGGTGCCAGGTCAGCCGCTCAGCGCCAGCCTGTTGTTCATTCCCGAACCGGATCGAGCGGCCATTCTTGCCCTGCGCACGGTTTGCGCCGAACTGACCGAGGCTGCCCGACGGGTCAGTGATCCACTCGTGGCATCGGCAAAGCTGAGCTGGTGGCGGCAGACCCTTTCCGGCCGGTATGCGCATCCGGCCGTGGCCGCGCTGGAGAGCACCGGTGCCGCGCAGCGCCTGCCCGACGGCGTTTTTCAGCCCTTGCTCGACGGCCTGCAGGCAACCGTGGAACCGGCGAGATTCGAGCGCTTCGAGGAACTCTGGGACTATTGTGGCGCAGGCTACGGGAGAGCGGCCGAGGTCGAGTTTTCCCTCAACGAGCGGTCGGCCGAAGGCGCGGACGGTATGGCCATGGAACTGGGCTCGGCCGGCGGGCTCTTGCGCGTGGTCCGCGACCTGGTTCCCGAGGCCAGACAGAATCGCTGGCTGGTGCCGCTGGATCTTCAGGCCCAGTTCCAGGTCGCGCGTATGGATGCGTTGGGTGACCGGGTCGGGCCCGGCTGGGACGGGCTGGTGCGTACCCTGGTCGAGCGGGCCCTGCGCCGCGGTGACGAGGCCGCCTCCCGGCTCGGCCCCGGTCATCGACATCTTGTGATCCACTGGGCGGTCGATCGTCGCCTGGCGCGCGTCCTGCTGCAGCGCCCGCGAGACGCTCTCAAAACCAGGATTCTGCCGGGCCACGCGGGCAATGTCTGGGCGGCCTGGCGTGCGGCCCGGCGCCTGCAGCGCCGTGGCGGGGCGCACTAAAGCCGAATGCCGACCCCGATGCTGAAGCGGGTCTGCGACTGCCAGCGACTTGCATCCGCCGGCCAGAGATGAAGGCGCTCGCCGTCGAGCACCGGATGGCGCAGCTCGTGTTCGTCGACGGTCAGAACTTCCAGGCCTTCGACCGTGCCGAGTACGGTCACGAAGCGCCCCGGCACGTACTGGGCGGGCTCCAGAAAGTCGGGATAGCGCAGCAGGAAGCGCACCCCGGGGTCCTGGTTCAGGCGCGGCCGGTCGCCCCGGTCGAGCGGATAGCTGACCACCGTCAACTCGGTTCGGTCGGCGAGGTTGCGGATCGACGCGATCCGTCCGCCCCAGATCACGCGATCACCCGGCTCGGCGTCGCCGCTGAGCACGTGCGCCGGGCCGAGGCCGACCACGTCATCGTTTTCCGGCGCGACCGGGCTGCTCGCGCAGGCCGTTGCCAGCACCAGGGTCAGCAAGATCGCGGCGGCGCGCTGGACGGCCCTGGCTGGAAGGCACAGCTCAATCGTCGGCACTGATCACTCCAGGGCCTTTCCCGGCCGTTTTTTCATAAACACCCTGACCGATCTTCCGATACTGGGTGAATCCGGCCTTTTCAATCGACGAGGTCTTGAGCTTGTGCGCCTGGCCGCTGACCACGTTGGGCGGCGAGATGACCCGGCGCAGCGGCGCCCCGCACTCGGGGCAGGCCTGCAGGCCAGGGTCGCTGAGGCGCTGCAGCACGGTCAGGCCGGGTCGGCAGTGATCACAGCCGGCCGATGTGCTGCAGGCGTATTCGTAAAAGGGCATGCATCGACGCGCTTTGTCCGGAGTTGCCCGAATGGTAGCCGATCGTTGGTGTTCAATCTGCGACAATCGGTATCTTGTCGAATCAAGTCAAGGAGCAGGGTGGCCTGATCATGAGTACTTCCCGTCAGTCGGTCTGGCTGGTCACAGGCGCCGCCGGCACCCTCGGGCGCGAGCTGGTCCGGCGCATCATCGCCGGCGGCGACGACTGCATCGCCCTGGATCGCAGCGAGCGCGGATTGAACCAACTCCACGACGGCTTGCTGGCTGAAGGCTTGTCGGCGCCGGCGCTCTATCCGATGGACCTGGCCGGGGCAGGGCCCGACGATTACCGGCAACTGGCCGAGACGGTCCGGGCCGGTTTCGGGCGTCTGGACACGCTGGTCCATGCCGCGGCCGCCTTCAAGGCCCTCATGCCGCTGGAGCATCAGCCGGCCGACGAATGGTTTACCACCCTGCAGTGCGGACTGACCGGGCCGTTCCTGCTCAATTCAGCGCTCATGCCGCTGCTGCGCGCCTCGCCCCGGGCAAGCATTGCGCTGATCAACAATGGCGTGTGTATGGACCGGCCGGCGCGCTGGGGCGCCTACGGTATCTGCCAGGCCGGCCGCCGGCAGATGGCCCGCACCCTGGCCGCCGAGCTGGGGCCGAGGGGCCCCAGGGTACTCGAGATTTGCCCTGAACCGTTCTTCAGCCCCTTGCGCAGCGCGGCCTGGCCGGTGGAAACGGCCGACGATTTGCCCGCTGCGGCCGAGGTGGCTGCAGCCATTCTTGAGCAACTCAAAACCGGAGGTCACCAATGAGCAACGACTTGTTCATGAAAATCATCGAACGCGAAATTCCGGCCGATATCGTCTATGAAAACGACCGCGTGCTGGCGTTTCGTGACATCGATCCGCAAGCCCCGACCCACGTTCTCATCATTCCGAAAAAGCGCATCCCCACGATCAACGATCTTGGTCCGGACGACGCCGGACTGATCGGCGAGATGGTCCTGGCCGCGCGCGATGTGGCCCGCCAGGAAGGCCTGAGCGAAGACGGCTACCGGCTGGTGTTCAACTGCAATCGCGACGGCGGGCAGTCGGTCTACCACATCCACCTGCATCTGCTGGGCGGGCGGCGGCTGACCTGGCCGCCGGGCTAGTGGCCCACTAGCTCAGGTCACTTCCGGCAGTCGTGCGCTGAGCACGGCGCCGGCCAGTCCCATTCCGGCCAGAATCAGGATCACGCCCGAGATCGGCAGGACCGCGGTCAGTGCGCCTACGCTTCCGGCCAGCAGCAGAACAACCCCGATCACCGTATTGCTCACGGCAACGTAGTCGGTGCGCTTGTTGCCGCCGGCCAGGTCAACGATGTAGGTCTTGCGCCCCAGGCGCACGCCGGCATGGGCGATGGCCAGCAGGAAGAAAAACAGCGGATACAGCCACTGGCTGGCCGCCAGCGTTGCCGAGGTCTGGACCAGGGCGACCAGGGCGACGCCGGTCAGGGCGGAAGCGGCCCCGGCCACAACCATGACCCGGCGACTGGAGGCATCGGCGAACTTGCCCCAGAACGGTGCCGAAACCAGACTGGCCAGGCCGTCGGCGATCACGAACAGCCCCAGCACCAGCAGCGCACCTTCGGTCTGCTCGTGGGCGAGCATGATGAAAAACGGTGCGCTCAGCGCCGAACACAGCAGCAGGGAACGAGCGATAACGAACTGCCGAAAAGGCCGATCCGTGCTCAGCAGCTGCAGACGTTTCAGCGCTTCTGACAGGGCATCGGCGCCGCCGGCGGTGGAGCCGGGGTATTCGCGGATCAGCGCATAAGTCCCTGCGGCCAGGAACCAGAGCCCGCCGGCGCAGGCCAGCAGGATGAGGTAGGTTGCCATGTCGCCGGGCTCGCGCAGATCGAGCAGGAGCAGCACGCCCACGCCGATGGTCACCAGTCCGGCCAGAAACTCCGACCAGCCGCCGACCTGGCCGCGGCGCGTCTTCGGTACGGTCTTGCCCAGGACATCCTTGGACGCGACCGAGCACAGGCCGCGGGCTAGACTGAATACCACCAGCGCGCCGATCAGGGCGAAGCCGGCTGCCGTGCCGGTCAGGGTGACCGCGATCATGGCCATGCCGAGAACGGCCAGACCCTGGAGAACGCAGCCGAGCATGAAGGTCCACTTGCGAATGGCCTGGCGGCGCACATAACTGGCGATGACCAGCTGCGGAATCAGCGACCCGGACTCGCGAATCGGAACCAGGAAAGCGGTAAACACGCCGGGCGCACCCAGAGCACTCAGCATCCAGGCCAGTATGGTTTTGGGGTTGGCGATGGCATCGCCCAGTTTGGTCAGGAACTGGGTGCTGACCTGAAGAAAGAAATTGCCGGGCACGACCCGGCAGGCGTCGTCGGCAATGTCTTTGCACACACGCGCGTCTTCTTCGTTGACCAGCTTCTGGTAGGCGCGGGCGAGACGATCGCTGCCGAAGATTCGATCGCTGACGGTCATTCAGCCCCCCTTGATGGCCTGCTACTCTGGACGAGCCTGCGCATTGTCCGGCCGCTCCCAGGGCCGAATCAGCACGAGCACGCCGAGCCAGCTTGAATCAAAATATTCCAGCCGATCAAGCTGTACCGGACGGCTCTGGTGAAGTCGATGGATGGCCAGGCGACGGTTGTCCAGCGTCACCGTGCCGACGCCCTGGGATAGCGGTTCGCTCCAGAACAGGTCCAGATCGACGTGACGGAACTGGCGCTGGCGGACGCGGACGCTGCCGTCGAGGCGGAAATGGCTGCGTGGCAGCAGGGCAGGACCGGTTATGCGGTCGCGATACTCGGAGTCCAGACGCGGCAGGTCCAGCCAGGCCACGCGAACCGGGGTCGCGTCATGGATGCGCACGGCCGGGGAATTGATCCCGCGAGCCAGCGGCTGCAGCCAGGAGGTCACGCTCAGCACCGTGTAGTCGGCGCTGGATTCCAGGCGCGACAGGGCGCGGCGCATGGACGAGGTCAGCTCACCGTCGTGCAGGAACAGATTCGGCCAGGCCGGTTCGACATCGCCCAGCGCAACGGCAAGCCGGGGTGGCCGGGACTCGTCGGCGGCGCTTGCCTGCAGGGGCGGCTCCCCGACCCCAGGATTCATTCCCGCGCCGGGAAACGGTTCGTTTTGCGGTTCCTCGTGGTCGTTGGCAGGCCCTTCATCAGACTCGTCGGCAGCCGCCACCGGTCGGGCCGTCCACGCGGCCAGGCGGGTTCGGTCATGGGGATCGACCAGCGCACTGAAATCGGGCGCTTCGACCACCGGCCAGCGATCGGACTGACCCGCGGCATGGGCGAATACGATGACTTCCACGCGAACCAGATCGTCCTCGCCCGAGGCCGGTCCCGGCCAGGCGAGCGCAAGCATCAGCAGTACCGTGAAGGAGAGGTTTTTCACCGCATCGAGTGTACCCGAAGCGCTCCGGTCAGGCGGCTTTCTTCTTTGTGTCCAGGCGGGTCAGCAACTCGACCGCCAGGTCGTGGCGCGCCTGCGGGTCTTCGATTTCTCCCTTGATGCGCAGGCGTTCGTTGGCCGGCAGTTCGAAGGTGTGGGATTCTTTCTGGATCATGTGAATCAACTCGGCCATGTCGATGTTGGGCTTGCTGGTGAATTCCACCCGGCCGCCGGCCGGTCCGATCTCCAGGCGCTTGATGCCCAGGCGACGCGCACCGAGACGCAGTTCAGCGGCGGCAAACAGCTGCTTGGCCTCGATCGGCAGCAGGCCGAAGCGATCGATCATCTCGACCTGCAGGTTATGCAGCGCCCTGGAATCTCGGGCCTGGGTGATTCGCTTGTAGAGGACCAGGCGCTGGTGGACGTCGGGCAGATAGTCCGGCGGAATCATGGCCGTGACGTGCAAATCGACCTCGCTGGTCAAGGCGAGGGGCTCGTCCAGGTCCGGCTCCATCCCCGATTTCAGCGCCTCGACCGAGCGGTTGAGCAGGTCCGAGTACAGCGAGAAGCCGATCGCTTCGATCTGGCCGGATTGTTCTTCACCCAGCAGTTCGCCGGCGCCGCGGATTTCAAGGTCATGGTTGGCCAGGGTAAATCCGGCGCCGAGCTCTTCCATGGACTGGATCGCTTCGAGCCGCTTGAGCGCATCGCGCGTCATGGCCTGGCGGGGCGGGGTGAACAGGTAGGCGTAGGCGAGGTGATGCGAGCGCCCGACCCGGCCGCGCAGCTGGTGGAGCTGGGCCAGCCCGAACTTGTCGGCGCGGTTGATGATGATGGTGTTGGCGGTCGGCACGTCGATGCCGTTTTCGACGATGGTCGAGCACACCAGCAGGTTGATCCGGCGCGCATAGAAATCGCGCATGGTGCGCTCCATCTCACCGGGCGGCATCTGGCCATGGGCGGTCCCGATCCGCGCCTGGGGGAACAGTTCAGCCAGTTCGGCCGCCATCCTGGGCATGCTCTTGACCTCGTTGTGGAGGAAATAGACCTGTCCGCCGCGCTGGAATTCGCGCATGACGGCGTCGCGAATGGTGGCGGTATCCCATTCGCTGACGAAGGTCTTGACGGCAAGTCGGCGGGCCGGGGGCGTGGCGATGATGGACAGCTCGCGCAGGCCGGCCATGGCCATGTTGAGCGTGCGCGGGATCGGGGTGGCGGTCAGGGTCAGCAGGTCGACCTCGGCGCGCATCGCTTTCATGCGCTCTTTCTGGCGCACCCCGAAGCGCTGCTCTTCATCGACGATGACCAGGCCCAGATCCTTGATCTTGACGTCGCTTTGCAGCAGGCGGTGGGTGCCGATGACGATATCGATCGTGCCGTCGGCCAGGCCGGCCAGAATCGGCGGCGCCTTCTTGCCGGTGCGCGAGAGCAGCTCGATCTGGATCGGCCAGTCGGCGAAGCGATCGCGGAAGGTTCGATAATGTTGCTCGGCCAGGAGCGTGGTCGGGGCCAGCAGAATGACCTGGCGGCCGGACTCGGCAACGGCGAAGGCGGCGCGCAGCGCGACCTCGGTCTTGCCGAACCCGACATCACCGCAGACCACACGATCCATGGGTTGATCGGAGGCCAGGTCGGCCAGCACCGCCTCGATGGTGGAGTGCTGATCGTCGGTTTCCTCGTATTGGAAGCCGGCGGCGAAGCGGGCATACAGCCCCCGATCCAGTCCGTAGGCGTGGCCGCATCGGGCCGCTCGCCGGGCCTGCAGATTCAGCAGTTCCGCGGCCACGTCGCGGACCTTCTCGGCTGCCTTGCGGCGGGTTTTCTTCCACTGGTCCGAACCGAGGCGGTGCAGGGTGACGGTGTCGGGGTCCGCGCCCGTGTAGCGACTGACCAGATCCAGGTCGGTGACCGGAACATAGAGCTTGTCCCCGCCTTCGTATTCCAGGGCCAGGTACTCGCCGCGACCGTCGCCGACTTCGAGGACTTCCAGGCCCAGGTAGCGTCCAATGCCGTGTTCAAGGTGGACGACCAGGGCGCCGGCCTGCAGATCGGCCAGGCTCTTGATCATGCTTTCCGGATCCTGGCCGGTCCGGCGCTCGCGGCGGATCGTGCGCGCGTGCCCAGGGAACAGTTCGGTCTCGCTGAGCACGGCGATGCCGTCGGCCTCCAGGTCAACGCCGCCCGATACCGGCATGACCGTGATCGCCAGGGCATCGCTGCCGCTGACAAAGGCCGCCCAGGAGTCGAGCAGGCGCGGATTGAGCCGGTGGGCGCGCAGGCTGTCGGCAATCAGTTCGCGTCGCCCCGGCGTATCGGCAGCCAGCAGAACCCGGCGCTCCTGCTTGAGAAAATCGGTTACCGCCGCATCGGGCTGCTGGTCGAAGTCGACCGGGGTCGGCGCGCGCACAATGGCTGAAGCCGGCTGACGGCGGGTCACCCGGATACTGGCCTGCTCGACCAGCTCGGTATACAGGGTGTCGGCGTCGAAAAACAACTCCGTCGGGTTCAGTGCCGGCCGCTCCGTATCCCCGCCGCGCTGCTCATGGCGCAGGGCAATCTGGCGTCCATGTTCCAGGGCGGCGTCTTCCACGCCGGCGAGCACGATCAGGCGATGTTCGTGCGGCAGAAAATCGGTCAGCGCGCTGGTGCTGTCGAAAAACAGGGGCAGGTATTGTTCCAGTCCCTGGCCGGCCACGCTCTCGCCGACTTCCTTGTAGGGCAGGGCCCGGCGCAGATCGACATCGAAGCGGTTGCGGAAGCGCCGCCGGAACTCGTTGCGCGCGCTTTCGTCGAACGGAAACTCGCGGCCGGGCAGCAGGTCGACCCGCTGGAGCTTTTCGATCGAGCGCTGGCTTTCCGGATCGAAACTGCGGATCGATTCGATTTCGTCGTCGAACAGCTCCAGCCGAAAAGGCAGTGACTGTCCCATCGGCCACAGATCGATGACCGCGCCGCGCCGGGCGAACTGGCCCGGCTGCCAGACCTGGTCCGAGGAGCGGTAGCCGGCATCGGTCAGATCGCGGCCGAAGCGACCGGAGTCGATTTTTTCACCCAAAGACAGTTTCAGGCTCTGCCCGCGAATCCAGCCGACCGGGGGCAGGCGCTGCATCAGGGCGGTCACGGGTGCAATGACCACGCCTTTGGCAAGCACGGGAAGACGGGCGAGCAGCTCCAGGCGCCTGGAAATCAGGTCCGGATGGGGCGAGTAGAGATCGTAGGGCAGGGTTTCCCAGTCCGGAAACAGTTCCACGGCCGGCGCGTCGAGCTGGCGCAGGTCGTCGCGCAGCAGGCGCGCGCCGTAGCCATCGGCGGCGGCAACCAGGACCGGACCGCCCTTGCGCCGGGCAACCGCGGCGATCGCCAGGGCCAGACCCAGGCCCTCCAGCAGCGGCCAGTCCTGGCGCTGGTCCGTTTTGGCGTGCGGGGGATTGAGTACGGAAAACGGCGCTGTCATGACGGGACGATCGGGGGCTTTTTGCTATTGTACTGCGGCGGGTGTGGAAATCGCTGCGGAAGGCAGGCAATGCTTGATTCAGTGCCGGGCTTCGCTTAAACTGGCGGACTTGATTGCCGGGCGATTAGCTCAGTTGGTTAGAGCGCTGTCTTGACATGGCAGAGGTCACTAGTTCGAATCTAGTATCGCCCACCAAGAACTTTCGCAGCCAGGCGCGTTGAAAAAATGACGAGTACCACTACCTGAACTGTTGATGTCGCCGGAGCCTGTTTTTGATAAAAAGGGCGCCCGGCGCCCTTTTTTTACTGCCGGTCCAACAACTTTTCGTATTTCGCCATGGTTCAGATCACGCTTCCCGACGGTTCCTGCAAAGAATTCGACCAACCGGTATCGGTTGCCGAGGTGGCAGCGGACATCGGTACCGGCCTGGCCAAGGCGACCCTGGCCGGTGAAGTCGACGGCCGCATGGTCGATGCGTCGTTTCGAATCGATCGCGACGCCGACCTGCGCATCATCACCGGCCGCGACGAAGCCGGCCTCGACCTGATCCGGCACTCCACCGCTCATCTGATGGCCCAGGCCGTCAAGCGCCTGTTCCCCGACACCCAGGTCACCATCGGCCCGGTCATCGAGAACGGCTTTTACTACGATTTTGCCCGGGCCGAGCCGTTCAGGCCGGAAGACCTCGACGCCATCGAGGCCGAAATGAAGCGCATCGTGGCCGAAGATCTGCCGGTCTCGCGCGAGGTCATGAGCCGCGACGAGGCGGTGGCGTTTTTCCGCGGGCAGGGCGAGGAGTACAAGGCCCGGATCATCGCCGACATACCGCAAGACGAAACCCTGTCGCTGTACCGGCAGGGAGATTTCATCGACCTGTGTCGCGGCCCGCACATCCCGTCGACCGGCAAGCTCGGGGCGTTCAAGCTGACCAAGCTGGCCGGCGCCTACTGGCGCGGTGATTCGCGCAACGAGATGCTGCAACGCATTTACGGCACGGCGTGGTCGGACAAGAAAGACCTCAAGACCTACCTGAAGCGACTCGAGGAGGCCGAGAAACGCGATCACCGCCGCCTCGGCAAGCAACTGGATCTGTTTCGCTTCCAGGACGATGCGCCGGGTTCGGTGTTCTGGCATCCGCGCGGCTGGACCCTGTTTCGCAAGCTGATCGACTACGTGCGCCTGCGCCAGGAGCAGTCCGGTTACGTCGAGGTCAACACCCCCGATGTGATGGACCGTTCGCTCTGGGAGACCTCCGGACACTGGCAGGCCTACCACGAGCACATGTTTACCACCCAGACCGAGGATGAGCGGGTCTTCGCGCTGAAGCCGATGAACTGCCCGGGCTCGGTGAGCGTGTACAAGCAGGGTCTGAAAAGCTACCGCGATCTGCCGGTGCGCATGGCCGAATTCGGCAAGGTCCATCGCTACGAACCATCGGGCGCCCTGCACGGGCTGATGCGAGTGCGTCATTTCACCCAGGACGATGCCCACATCTACTGCACCGAAGAGCAGATGGAAGAGGAGTGCCGCAAGGTCATCGAACTGAATCTGTCGGTGTATCGCGATTTCGGATTCGACGATGTGCGCCTGAAGTTCGCCGACCGCCCGGACAACCGGATCGGCGACGACGCGACCTGGGACAAGCTCGAAGGTGCGCTGAAACGTGCGATCGACGCCATGGGCCTGGATTACACCCACAACCCCGGCGAAGGCGCGTTCTACGGCCCCAAGATCGAATTCGTCCTGCGCGACGCCATCGGCCGCGACTGGCAGTGCGGAACCCTGCAGGTGGATCTCAACCTGCCGGAACGCTTCGATGCCACCTACCGCACGGCCGACGGCGGTGAGCGCCGGCCGGTGATGCTCCATCGCGCTCTGCTGGGGTCGCTGGAGCGATTTACCGGTATCCTGATCGAGCACTACTCGGGCAATTTTCCGCTCTGGCTTGCGCCGGTGCAGTTGGTGGTCATGAACATCACCGACGCTCAGGCCGATTACGTTGACCAGGTCACCGAAGTTCTGCGCGCCCATGGCTTCCGGGTGGAGTCGGACTTGAGGAACGAGAAGATCGGCTATAAAATCCGCGCCCGCACGCTCGAGAAGATCCCCTATCTGCTGATTGTCGGTGATCGCGAGGTCGAGCGGGAGCAGGTGGCGGTGCGGCTGCGCGACGGCACGGATCTTGGATCCATGGCGGTGTCCGAACTGGTCCGGCGTCTGGAACAGGAAGTGGCGCAGCGCGGCGCGATCGACGATAATCAGTAGCTTGAACCTTCATCAACGTTAGGAGCAGCACACATCGCAAACGAAAAACAGACCCGGCGCAACGAGGACATCAACTCGGCAAAAGTGCGCGTCGTGGGTCCAGAGGGAGATCAGATCGGCGTCATGTCCAGCCGCGACGCCCTGGCACGAGCCGAAGAGCACGGACTCGACCTGGTCGAGATTGCGCCGCAGGCGGACCCGCCGGTTTGCCGGATCATGGACTGGGGCAAGTTCAAGTTCGAGCAGTCCAAGAAGACCCAGGCTGCGCGCAAGAAGCAAAAGCAGATCCAGGTCAAGGAAATCAAGTTCCGGCCCGGCACCGACGACCACGATTACGACGTCAAGATGAAGAATCTGCGGAAATTCATCGAGGAAGGCAACAAGGTCAAGGTGACCCTGCGCTTCCGGGGACGCGAGATGGCCCACCAGGAGCTCGGTCGTGACCTGCTCAAGCGCGTCGAGGCCGATATGGCCGGAGAAACCGTCGTGGAGCAGTTTCCGCGCATGGAAGGACGCCAGATGGTGATGATGCTGTCGCCGAAAAAAACCTGAGACCAATGTTCCAGACGGGCGTGGGCCCGTCGATAACTCGCCCGACTGCAGCCTGATCAAGTTCACCGGTGTCGGCATCACCGGCGACGCTGCAGGAAGGTTTTAAAAAAACGCTCCCGGTACGGGAGCCTGATGAAACAAAGGAGTACGAAATGCCGAAGATGAAGAGCAACCGGGGCGCGGCCAAGCGCTTCCGGGCTACGGGCAGCGGGCGCATCAAGCGCAAGCGCGCCTTCCATAGCCATATCCTCACCAAGAAAGACACCAAGCGCAAGCGCCGTTTGCGTTCCACCGTGCTGGTGGCGAAGTCGGACGAAAAGTCCGTTCGCCAGATGTTGCCCAAACTGTAAGGTTCGAGGAGATCAATCATGGCTAGAGTCAAACGTGGCGTGGTCGCACGCCGTCGTCATCGCAAGGTTCTCAATCGTGCCAAGGGCTACTACGGTGCGCGGCGCAAGGTCTACCGGGTCGCCAAGCAGGCGGTCATCAAGGCGGGCCAGTACGCGTATCGCGATCGTCGCCAGCGCAAGCGCGACTTCCGCAGCCTCTGGATTACCCGCATCAACGCCGCGGCCCGCGAGCACGGCCTGTCCTACAGCCGCTTCATCAACGGACTGAAGCGAGCCGAGATCGAAGTCGATCGCAAGGTCCTGGCCGACCTGGCCGTGCACGACAAGGCGGCCTTCAAGGCGCTGGCGGAAAAGGCCCAGGCCAGCCTGGCCTGATCGGATGAGCAGCCAGACTCCGGACGGCCTGCTCAGCCAGGCCATGGAGTTGGTGGCCCGCGCCGGTGATCCTCGTACCCTGGACGAAGTCCGGGTGCAGTATCTGGGCAAGAAGGGTGCGTTGACCGGGCTGCTCAAGCAGCTCGGTCAACTGCCGCCCGATCAGCGCCGAGAAGCCGGACAGGCCGTCAACCGCAGCAAGCAGGCACTGGAAGCGGCCATTGCCGAGCGTCTGGTAGCGCTCGAGAAAGAGCAGTTGAGCGCACAGCTGGCCGCCGAGGCCCTCGACGTCACCTTGCCCGGACGCCTGCACGAGCCGGGCGGGCAACACCCGGTCAATCGCGCGCTCGACCGGATTTTGTCGATCTTTGCCCAGCTGGGCTTCAGCGTGGCCACCGGGCCCGAGGTCGAAGACGATCATCACAATTTCGGCGCGCTGAATTTCCCGGCCCATCACCCGGCCCGGGCGATGCACGATACGTTCTATCTCCCCGACGGGCGTCTGTTGCGCACCCATACCTCGCCGGTTCAGATCCGGGTCATGGGGCAGACCCGTCCGCCGGTGCGAATCGTCGCGCCCGGCCGCGTTTTCCGGGCCGATTCCGATCAGACCCATACCCCGCAGTTCCACCAGGTGGAGGGTCTGCTGGTCGACACCGACGTGACTTTTGCCGACCTCAAGGGTCTGCTCGCGGAATTCGTCAATGCGTTTTTCGAAGACGAACTGGAAGTTCGTCTGCGCCCGTCTTACTTCCCGTTCACCGAGCCTTCGGCCGAAGTCGATGTGCGCTGGACGGGTGAAGACGGCTCGCCCGGTCGATGGCTGGAGGTGCTGGGCTGCGGGATGGTCCATCCCAACGTGCTCGACAACTGCGGCATCGACCCGGAGAAGTACACCGGATATGCCTTCGGCCTCGGCGTGGAGCGATTCGCGATGCTGCGCTATCGGGTCGACGACCTGCGCCTGTTCTTCGACAACGACCTCAACTTCCTGCGCCAGTTTCGATAGGAACGCCTAGCCATGAAGATCAATCATCAATGGCTGTCGGCCTGGGTTCGAACCGACCTGACGGCTTCCGAAGTCGCCGAGCGCTTTACCCTGGCCGGCCTGGAAGTCGACGAATGCCTGCCGGTCGCACCGGCACTCGACGGCGTGGTGGTCGGTGAAATCACCGAAGTCCAGCCGCACCCGAACGCCGACCGCCTGCGGGTCTGCCGAGTCGCCGGGGATGTGGACCAGCGGATCATTGTTTGTGGCGCGCCGAACGCGCGCGTCGGGCTCAAGGCGCCCCTGGCCACGCTGGGGACGGTGCTTCCCGGCGGGTTGAAGATCAAACCGGCCAGGCTGCGCGGTGTGGCCTCGGAGGGCATGCTGTGCTCGGAGCCCGAGCTCGGCCTGGGTGATGACGCCGGCGGCCTGATGGAGTTGCCCGCGGAGGCGCCGGTGGGCAAGCCCCTGGCCGACTACCTGGGTCTGAACGATCACATCCTCGACATCGACCTGACGCCGAACCGTGCTGATTGCCTGTCCGTTCGCGGACTGGCACGGGAACTGGCGGCCCTGACCGGCTCCGAGCTCAGTGAACCGGCTTTTGAGCCGGTCGATCCGGTCATCGACGAGGCACCGGAAATCGAGCTGCTTGCGCCGGCCGATTGCCCGCGCTACATCGGCCGGGTCATTCGCGGCGTCGACGTGAACGCGGCGACGCCGCTGTGGATGGTCGAGACCCTGCGCCGCTGCGGCATGCGCAGCCTGGGGCCCATCGTCGACGTCACCAATTACGTTCTCCTCGAGCTGGGCCAACCGATGCATGCGTTTGACCTGGATCGCTTGAGCGGCGGTATTCGGGTACGACGAGCCGAGCCGGGCGAGCGCATGATCCTGCTCGATGAACGCGATGTCGCTCTCGATCCCGACATGCTCCTGATCTGCGATCAGCAGCGACCGCTGGCGATCGGCGGGGTGATCGGTGGCCTGGATTCCGGGGTTGGAGAAAACACGACCGACATTCTGCTGGAGTCGGCCTGGTTCAATCCGGCCAGCATCGTCGGCCGGGCGCGTCGCCTGGGGCTGGCGACCGAATCGGCCCATCGGTTCGAGCGCGGGGTCGATCCCCAACTGCAACGCATGGCCATGGAGCGAGCCACGGCCCTGATCCTCGACATTGCCGGCGGCCGTCCCGGACCGACCACCGAGCGCGCCGATCCAGCCCATCTGCCGAAGCCGGTCGCGGTGGTGCTGAGGCCGGACCGGGTCAACCGCCTGCTGGGAACCAGCCTGGGCAAAGCCCAAATCGAAGCGATCCTGACCAGCCTGGGCATGTCGATCACCGCCAAGGACGATGCCCTGCTGGTCGCGCCGCCGTCGGCGCGTCGCGATCTGGCGATCGAAGTGGATCTGATCGAAGAGGTCGCCCGGCTGGTCGGGTACGACCAGCTTCCCGTCCGCCGCCCGCGCGGTCGTCTGCGACTGCTGGCCGGCTCGGAAAGCGAGATCCCCGAAGTCAGGATGCGCCGCCAGCTGGCCGCGCGCGGGTTCCAGGAAATCATCACCTGGAGCTTCGTGTCGCAAGATGAACTGGCTCGCGTGGGTCAGCAAGACGGCGCCCAGGTTCTGGCCAATCCGCTCAGTCGGGACATGGCGGTCTTGCGAACCAGCCTGCTGCCCGGTCTGCTGCGGACCGCCGGCGCCAATTTCCGCCGCGGCCAGCATGATTTTCGTCTGTTCGAGCTGGGCGCATGTTTTCGCAACGACGAAGACGGTTTCAACGAGCCGGCGCGGCTGAGCCTGCTGATGACCGGTCGGATGCATTCCGAGCACGCCAGCGGCCCTGGCCGGATGGTCGATTTTTTCGATCTCAAGGGAGAGATCGAGCACCTGCTCGCGCTCAACGGGGTCAGCGGCAAGCCGGGCTTTCGGCCATGCACGGAGAGCTGGCTGCATCCCGGGCAAGCGGCCAGCGTGTCTCTGGACGGCGAATCGATCGGTTCGTTCGGCCAGCTGCACCCGGAATTGATCAAACAGCTCGACTGGCCGAAAACGGCCTTTGTCGCAGAGCTGGACGCCGAACGTATCCGAACAGCCGCGCTGCCGGTCCACCGCTCCGGGTCGCGATTTCCTGCGGTTCGGCGGGATCTCGCGCTGGTTGTCCAGCAAGAGGTTGCTGCGGCTGATTTGCTCGATGCGATCTCCGAGATCGGCGGCGAACGAGTCGAAAAGTGCATTGTTTTCGACGAATATCGTGGTCCGGGGATCGATAAAGAATGTAAAAGCCTGGCTATAGGCTTGATTATTCGCGATCTTTCGCGCACTCTAAGGGATGACGAAGTGGATGCCCTGATCGCCCGCGTGGTGACCGGACTGGAACAACGCTTCGGCGTCAAACTGAGAGGATGAGGGGATGTCACTGACCAAAGCGGATCTGGCCGTCACGTTGTTCGACGAGGTGGGGCTGAACAAACGCGAAGCCAAGGAGTTCGTCGACGCCTGGTTCGAATCGATTCGGCAGGCGCTGGAGGCGGGCGATAACGTCAAGCTGTCCGGTTTCGGCAACTTCCAGCTGCGCGACAAGGGCCAGCGTCCCGGCCGCAACCCGAAAACGGGCGAAGAAATCCCGATTTCGGCGCGCCGCGTCGTGACGTTCAAGCCGGGGCAGAAACTGCGCGCCAGGGTGGAGGCCTATGCTGGATCCGAGAAGTAACCAGGAACTGCCGCCGATTCCGGCCAAGCGCTACTTCACCATCGGTGAGGTCAGCGAACTGTGTTCGGTCAAACCGCACGTACTGCGCTATTGGGAACAGGAATTCCCCCAGCTCAAACCCGTCAAACGCCGCGGCAACCGGCGTTACTATCAACGCCATGACGTGTTGATGATTCGTCAGATTCGCAGTCTGCTGCACGAAAAAGGCTTCACCATACTCGGCGCCCGCCAGCATCTGGAAGGTGAGAATTCCCAGGATGACGCCTTGCGCAGCCAGCAGCTGGTCAAGCAGATTCGTCTTGAGCTCGAGGATGTCTTGCAGCTGTTGCGCCGCTGAGTAGCCCGGGCAGCAGGCCGGGTAGTGCCGGTCCGCGTTTCGCGGTAAAATGGCGGTTCCTGGAAAGTGGATTTGTTCGTCGGAGCGTAGCGCAGCCTGGTAGCGCACCACAATGGGGTTGTGGGGGTCGGGAGTTCGAATCTCCCCGCTCCGACCATTTT
>REEW01000183.1 GCA_007694885.1 Wenzhouxiangella sp.
TGGTCCACTACCTGACCTGGCCCTGGGACGAGGGCGGCTGGGAGATGTACCGCAAGGCCAGCCCGATCTATTACGTCACCCAGGCCAAGACCCCGATCCTGATCCTGCACGGCGATGCCGACCCGCGCGTTGATCCGACCCAGTCGCACATTCTGTACCGCTACCTGGTCTTGCAGGACGACCCGCCGCCGGTCCGGCTGGTGCTGTATCGGGGCGAGGGCCACGGCAACCAGCGCGCCGCCACGCGCTGGGACTACAGCCTGCGCCTGATGCGCTGGATGGATCACTATCTGAAAGGCGAGGGCGGCGAAGCGCCGCCGTATCGAATCGACTATCGACTGGACTGAATGAACTCATGACAAAAAAAGCCGACAGCATCAACGTGCTGGGTGAGACGCTCCAGCCCTGCAGCCGGGATCCGGTGACCGGATTTTTCCGCGATGGCTGCTGCAATACCTCGATCGAAGATCATGGCAGCCACACGGTCTGTGCCGTCCTGACGGCGGATTTTCTGGAGTTCAGTCGCAGTCGCGGCAACGATTTGTCCACGCCGCGACCTGAATTCGGCTTTCCCGGCCTGAATCCGGGCGATCACTGGTGTCTGTGCGCCGCCCGCTGGCGCGAGGCCTTCAAGGCCGGCTGTGCGCCCAGGGTCCAGCTCGACGCAACGCACGAGGCGGCGCTTGAGTACGTGTCGCTCGACGAGCTGCGCGCTCACGCACACCAGACCACCCATTGACGTGGCCGGCAGCGTGGATCGCGAACGCGTTCTCGAGCGGCTGAACGCGGGCTGCCGGGGAACCCTGATGGAGACCCTCGGGATTCGCTACGTTGACGTGGGGGACAATTTTCTGGTCGCCACCCTTCCGGTCGGCCCCGCCGTTCATCAGCCGGCCGGAATCCTGCACGGAGGCGCCAGCGCGGCGCTGGCCGAAAGCGTCGCCAGCGCCGCTTCGGCCCTGCGCCTGGACCTGGACCGGCAGATGCCGGTGGGTCTGGAGTTGTCGATCAATCACCTCAAAAGCGTGCGAAACGGGCTGATCACGGCCCGCGCCGAACTGGTTCATGCGGGTCGATCGACCCACCTGTGGGACATCCGCATTCACGACGAGAACGAACGCCAGGTGGCGCTGGCCCGGCTCAGCCTGATGATCCTGGATCGCCAGCGGTAAGAAAAGCGCCCCGCGGAAGGCGGGGCGCAAGAGGGGACAAGGCGCCGTCGGCGCGCTTAGATTCGCTTTCTCAAGGGACCGGAGTCACCGCGACGCGGACGCGAATGCTGTCTCCGGGATGGTGACGCATGTGGGTTCTATGCACCTGGCCTTCGTACAGATAGGCGACCCGGTAGCCGGTGATGACGTTTTGTTCCTGGTAGTCGCGCTGGATGGTGCAACGCTCCTCGGTTACCGGGGTATAGCGGGTCGGCTGGTTCGAGCGACCGGCATCGCGACCGATCGACCCGCCGAGGGCGGCGCCGGCCACGGTTGCGGCCTTGTTGCCGCTGCCACCGCCGAACTGGTTGCCGATCACGCCGCCGATGATGGCGCCGACGACGGTCGGGGTGGCCGAACGCTGCGATCCGCCGACGCGCTGGTAGCTCGTCTCGTCCCAGCACACCGTCCGGTCGACCGGCGTGCGCGTGGTTGAATAGCGCGGCTCGACCTCAACCACGGGGACTGTCTGGTAGTGAACTCCGCCGGCATGGGCCAGACCGGCTCCCAGGGCAAGCGCTGCAGCGGCTAGGCATCTTGCAAACATTTTCATTCTCCTTGGCACGGATGGTTCAGGGGGCAGTCACAAAGCCCCATGGTCGCACGCCGGATTCGGTAAGCTTGGACGGGGAGAATCCAGCGTCGAGACAAGAATAATCCGCGCTGACTGAATTCCTGCTGAATCGGCCGCGGCCGAGCGATTCGGGACTTGATGAAAAAAATGGAGCGATATATGGCAGCCCTCGATACCACCAACATCAGAAACCTGGCCTTGTTCGGCCACTCCGGGGCCGGCAAGACCTCGTTGACCGACGCCCTGCTGGTCAAGGCCGGAGTGCTGGGCGAGCCCGGTAGCCTGGAGCGCGGGACGATGACCACCGACTACGATCCGCTGGAGCGCAAGTACCAGTATTCGCTGGTCTCGGGCCTGGTCTCCATGACCTACAAGCACACTCGAATCAATCTCATCGATACGCCGGGAGATCCGGACTTTCGCGGCCAGGCGCTATCGGCCATGAGTGCCGTCGAGACCGCGGTGGTCGTGATCAACGCCAATGCCGGTATCGAAATGTCGACCCGCAGCATGATGCGCCGGGCCAGGCAGCGCCAGCTGTGCCGGATGATCGTGATCAATCGCATCGATGCCGAGGATATCGACCTGGTCGAGCTCGTTGCCAGTATCCGCGAGGAGTTCGGCCCGCAGTGTCTGCCGATCAATCTGCCGGCTGAAAACTACACCACGGTCCGGGACTGCTTTTTCCGCACCGAGGGCGAAACCGACATTCTCTCGATTGCCGATGCCCACACCGAGATTCTCGATCAGGTCGTCGAGGTCGACGAGGATTTGATGGCCGCCTACCTGGAGGGCCAGGAGATCAGCGACGAGCAGCTCCACGAAGCCTTCGAAAAAGCGCTGCGCCAGGGCCACCTGGTGCCGATCTGCTTTACCTCTGCCCAGACCGGGGCTGGATGCGAGCATTTGCTGCGCCTGGCGCACCAGCTGTTGCCGAACCCCACGGAGGGCAATCCGCCTCCCTTCCGCAAGGGCCCGGAGCGCGAGCGCGTGACCGCAGTAGCGGATCCCGATGCCGATGTGCTCGCCCACGTGTTCAAGATCAGCAATGACCCCTACGCCGGGAAGCTCGGGATCTTCCGGGTCTACCAGGGGACGATTCGGCCCGATACCCAGCTGTTTATCGGTGACAGCCGCAAGCCTTTCAAGGTGGCCCATCTGTATCGCATGCACGGCAAGGAGCATCGCGAAATCGAGCAGGCCGTGCCGGGCGATATCTGCGCGGTGGCCAAGATCGACGACATCCACTACGACGCCATCCTGCATGACTCCCATGATCAGGATCACTACTTCCTCAAGTCCGTCGACTTCCCGCAGCCGATGTTCGGCGTCGCGGTGGTGGCAAAAACACGCGGCCAGGAACAGAAACTGGCGGCCTCGCTGGAGCGTCTGAGCGAGGAAGACCCCTGTTTTCAGATCGATCAGAACCAGGAACTCAACGAAACCGTGGTTCGCGGGCTGGGCGAAATGCATTTGCGCGTGATGCTGGAGCGGCTCCGGAGTCGCTACGGTGTGGAAGTCGACACCCGTCCGCCGCGGATTGCCTATCGCGAAACCGTGACCCGCAAATCCGAAGGCCACCATCGCCACAAAAAGCAGACCGGCGGTGCAGGGCAGTTCGGAGAAGTGTTTTTGCGCATCGGCCCGCGCGGCCGCGGCGAAGGGTTCGTGTTTCGAAGCGAGGTGGTCGGCGGAGCGATACCGACCAGCCTGATTCCGGCCGTCGAGAAAGGTGTGCGCCAGGTCCTCGACGAGGGCGCAATCGCCGGTTTTCCGCTCCAGGACGTGGAAGTGGTGGTCTACGACGGCAAGCACCATCCCGTCGATTCGAAAGAAATCGCTTTCGTCGTGGCCGGTCGAAAGGCGTTCCATGATGCGATCGCCAACGCCGGCGCGCAGATCCTCGAGCCCATCGTCGAGCTGGAAGTGACCGTGCCGGATACGGTGATGGGGGATGTGACCGGGGCGCTCGCCTCGAAGCGCGCCCGGATCCAGGGGACCGACAGCCACCGCGGAACCACCACCAGCATCAAGGCAGCCGTTCCCCTGTCCGTGCTCAGCGAATTCCCGACCGAACTGAAAAGCCTGACCGCCGGAGAAGGTCGTTACACCATGTCGTTCTCCCATTACGAAGCGGTGCCGGCTGATGTTCAGAAGGGGCTGGTCGAAGCACACTCTCCGCGCGAGGAGGAGGACTAGCAGAGGAGGACCAGCGGCCCACACCGCATCGGCTACGGGCGGCGATCAGCGCCTCGCCGGTGTTCGGGATCGAATCGGTCGAGCAGTTCCCGATGCAGTGCCTCGGTCTGTCGCAGCAGGTCCTCCAGTGATCCGCTGTTATCGAGCACATCGTCGGCGATCGCAAGCCGCTGGGCACGAGTGGCCTGGGCGGCCAGGGCGCGCTTGGCCTGTTCGGCACCGAGGCCGTCGCGCGCCATCAGCCGATCGATCTGCACCTGTTCGGGAGCGTCGACAACAATCACGCGTTCGACATCCTTGAACAGTCCGGTCTCGACCAGCAGCGGCACCACGAGCACCGCGTAGGGCACATCGCGCAAGTCGCGCAGTTGCTCCCGGGCCGCCCGGTCGATCAGCGGGTGGAGCAATTCGTTCAGCCGCAGGCGAATCGTCGAGTCAGCCAGCATCCGCGCGCGCAGGGCGGATCGGTCCAGCTCGCCGGAAGGGTTCAGCAGGCCGGGCCCGAACTCATCGACCAGCGCCGTGAGTCCGGGACGGCCCGGCTCGACCACCTCGCGGGCAATTGCGTCGGTGTCGACTACGCCGGCGCCCAGGTGCTTCAGGTGATCGGCAGCCTGGGTCTTGCCGGAGGCGATGCCTCCGGTGAGCGCGACCACCGGGCAGCGGCCGCCTGAATGTCCCACGGCTCGGTCAGTTGGCCGGCGAGATCCGGTACAGGCCACCGTCGGAGTGATCGGTGACCACGTAGATGTTGCCGTCCGGACCGACCCGCACGTCCCGGATGCGGCCGATTTCGCCCCGAATCAGTTCCTCTTCGTGGACCGGAACGCCGTCTTCGAAGACCACCCGCCGGATTTGCTCGCTGCGCAGACCTCCCGCAAGCAGGTTGCCTTGCCAGGCCGGAAAGTGATCGTCAACAAGCAGCGCCAGCCCGGAAGCGGCAATGCTGGGGGTCCAGTCAATGACCGGGTCGATCATGTCGGGGCGAGAGCGAACGCTGTCACCGAACTGCTCCCCGGTTCGATAATCCCGCCCCTTGGAAACCACCGGCCAGCCGTAATTTCCTCCCGGCTGCATGAAGTTGAGCTCGTCCCCGCCCCGGGGACCGTGCTCGGTCGTCCAGACCGCACCGGTTTCCGGATGGACGACAAGGCCCTGGATGTTGCGGTTGCCGTAGGTGTAGATTTCCGGCAGTACATCGTCGCGGCCGACAAACGGGTTGTTATCGGGAATGCCACCATCTTCGGTCAGACGGATCAGCGTGCCGGCGCTGTCGTCCAGAGCCTGCGCTCTTGGCGGCTCTGAACCGCGGTCGCCAATGCTCATCAGCAAGGTGCCGTCCGGCATCCAGGCCAGCTTGGACCCGTAGTGGCGGCCGGGATCCGAGAACCGCTCCTGAACGTACAGGTCTTCAAGGTCGACGATGGCGCTGTTTTCCAGCCTTCCGCGGGCCAGCGCGGTCGCGGTCTGGCCGCTGCCGTCGTCCTTGGAATAGGTCATGTAAACGGACCCATTGTCTTCAAAGCGCGGATGCAGCAATACCTCCATCAGCCCGCCCTGCCGCTGCGCGGCCACCTCCGGCGTTCCTTCCACTCGCTCGACGTTGCCTTGTTCATCGATGATGTTCAGTCGGCCGGGGCGCTCGGTGACCAGCATCCGGCCGTCCGGCAGGAAATCGATGGCCCAGGGGTGTTCGAGATCCCCGGCAATTTTTTCAAGCACGATGGCCTGGTATTCGGTTCGCAGCGTCTGGCTGTCAGAGAGAACCGGAGCGGCCATCGACACAGCGATCAGGATGGGTGCGAACCTGAAAAGCTTGAAATCAATCATGGTCATGTATCCTTTGAGTGTTTTTCTTCACGCTTCAGTCTAGCTCAACTCGGGGTGAAGGCACGTCAGTTGCCGGCGAATCGGTTGAGGCGATGATTGGCAGGCGACATGGCGTCCTTGTTTTCGGTTACCTTAACCGCGGGACAGTTTGTGTGGGGTGCTCTAGATGACGAAACTCATGATTGTGGAAGATCATGATCTGGTGCGGACGGGTTTGCGCAATATCCTGTCCGATGTTGGCGAAATCGATCTGGTCGCGGAAGCATCTAGCGGGGAGGAGGCCATTCGGCTCGCGCGCGAGGTCGAACCCGATGTCGTCCTGATGGACGTCGGTCTGCCGGGACTGTCGGGGCTCGAGACCACGGAACGAATCCTCAAGATGCAGCCCGACATCCGCATCATCATCCTGACCGCCCATACCGAACCGCCGCTGCCGGCCCGGCTGCTCGATATCGGTGCCAGCGGTTACCTGACCAAGGCCTGTGACGCGCGCGAGCTGATCGTGGCGGTGCGGGCAGTCAGCCGCGGGGAGCGCTACATCGGTTCAGAAATTGCCCAGCAACTGGCCTTGTCCCTGCTGCCCGGCAACTCGCAATCGCCGTTCCAGGACCTCACCGCGAGGGAGCTGGAGGTGACGATGATGCTGACTCAGGGCATGAAAATGAGCGCGATCGGCAAGGTCATCAACGTCAGCCCCAAGACCGTGGCAACGTACAAGTATCGAATTTATGAAAAAGTCGGGGTGACCAGTGAAGTGGAACTGCTGCGCCTGGCTTTGCGCCACGGACTGGTCAAGCCCGAGCCTTGACCGGAACAGCCAGTTGGCTGCTCCAATCTAAGGTGGCTGCTGACCCGATTCGCTGAATCCTGCAAAGTCAGCAGCGAGGATCGGGCGATGCGTCAGTCGCGGCTCTTGTCGCCTTCAAGGCGGTAGATTCCGTCCTCGCCTCTAACGGGTTCGACCCTGGTTTCGGAGCGTGTCGGTGAGGCCTCCGCAGTCCCGCTCTCCGAACCCGATTTCTTTCCAGGCTTCGACTCAGGCTTCGACTCGGGCTTCGACTCAGGCTTCGACTCAGGCTTCGACTCAGGCTTCGACTCAGGCTTCGACTC
>REEW01000082.1 GCA_007694885.1 Wenzhouxiangella sp.
ACATCAAGTTCGACCTGGCCCGCTGCGAGGGCTACCGGAATTTCCTGAACAAGCTCTGGAATGCCGCTCGTTTCACCCTGATGAACGTGGGCGAAGCGCGCCTGCCGGAACCGGCCGCAGATGAACTGGACCCGCTGTCGCGCTGGATCCTGTCGCGCCTGAACCGCACCATCGGTGAAGTCGACCAGGCCCTGGCCGACTACCGCTTCGACCTGGCCACCCGGGCACTGTATGAATTCGTCTGGAACGAGTTCTGCGACTGGTACCTGGAATTGTCCAAGCCGGCCCTGTACGAGGAAGCCGAGGCGGCCGATCCGGCCACGGCCCGGGCCACCCGCCACACCCTGGCCCACGTACTGGAAACCACGCTGCGGCTGCTCCATCCCTTCGTGCCCTTCCTCACCGAGGAGATCTGGCAGCGGGTGCGCGCACCGGCCGGGCTGGACGGCGACAGCATCAGCCTTATGCCCTGGCCCGAGGCCGGCCCCACGGACCCTGGCGCCGAGGCCGATGCCGAATGGCTCAAAGCCGTGATCTCGGCGATCCGTTCAGCCCGAACCGAACTGAACCTGGCGCCCGGAAAAGCCATGCCCCTGCTGATCCAGGGCGGCAGCGACGGCGATCATGACCGCCTGCAACGCTTCGGCGAAATGGTGCGGAAACTGGCGCGCCTGGAGGCCATCGAGCACGTCG
This sequence comes from Wenzhouxiangella sp., assembly GCA_007694885.1. GTDB lineage: Bacteria > Pseudomonadota > Gammaproteobacteria > Xanthomonadales > Wenzhouxiangellaceae > Wenzhouxiangella. Next base: position 694 of record REEW01000082.1, read on the forward strand.
GGCCGGACCACGACGGCGAAGCCTGCGCCACCGCCCTGGCCGGCGACATGCGCCTGCTGATTCCGCTGGCCGGCCTGGTCGATGTAGCCGAGGAACTGACCCGGCTGAACAAGCAGCTCGAGCGCGAGAAGAAGGGCCTGGAGATCGTCGAAAAGAAACTGGCCAACGACAGGTTCGTCAGCAACGCCCCGGCCGAGGTCGTCGACAAGGAACGAAAGCGCCTGGCCGACCACCAGGCCACGATCGCCGACCTTGAGCGGCAGATCGAGCGCTTGAAAGGCCTCTGACCCGGCCCTTGCTGGACGCTTTTCAGCGCGTAGCGCCGCCAATCACCCGGCCAAAACAATCCCGCCCCCTGAAGGGGCGGGATGCTCGGTCGATGGCAGAAGCGGCAGAGCCACTCCGCAACCGGGTAGCGGCTTACCAGGTGTAGCGGCCCCGCATGTACACGTAGCGGCCGTTGAAGCCGGCCGGAGCGAACTGGCTGTAGACGAACGGCGCATTCGTTCCGAACCCGGGATTGACATTAAAGAACGGGTTTTCGTCCGGGTAGGAATCGAGCAGGTTGTTCGCGCCCAGGCTGAAGCTCAAACGTTCGCTCAAGCGCACCGTACCCTCAAGATCCACAACCCACTGCGGGCTCAGCCAGTAGTTCAGGTTCGGGTTGACCGCCGGAACGCTGACCTGGCCGAAGCGGGTCGCCCGGGCCGTGGCACTGAGCTGATCGCGCGACCAGTCCAGTGAATAGATGAACTTGTTGCGCGGGGCGCCCTCTTCCTGACGAATGATGTTCTGCTGACCGAACAGGGTTGGCGGCGGATCCAGTTCGGACAGGACGCCGGTTCCGCGAATGTTCTTCAGTTCGGTGGTGTTCCAGTTCGCCGCAGCCATTGCCGAGAAGCGTCCCCAATCGGTATCCCAGTCGTAACTGGTCACCACGTCCACGCCGGTGGTCACGCTGTCTGCGCCGTTGATGAAGAATCGCGCAGCCCGGCCCGGGCCGATCAACTCCGGCAGTTGGGGCGTGTTGCCGGCCGTGAGATTCTCCGTCAGAAGAACACGATCATCGATTTCGATTCGATAGGCGTCCACCGTCACCGAGAAACCGCCACGGGCGAAAACCAGGCCCAGGGTGTAGTTGATCGACTCTTCCGGTTCCAGGGGCTGCGAGCCAAGAATGCGCGCGGTCTCGCTGTCGACAGCGAACAGGCCGGTCTCGAACGGAACGTTGTCGATGAACACCGTCGAGGTGTTGGTATAGAAGCTCTGGTGCAGCGACGGCGCACGGAATCCGGTACTGGCCGAGCCGCGTATTGCCAGATCGTCGGTCAGCTGGAAACGACCGCCAAGCTTGGCGTTGAAGGTACTTCCGAAGTCACTGTAGTCTTCGAATCGAGCCGCCGCCGAAAGAATCAGCTGATCGGTGACATCGGCCTCCAGATCTACCCACAACGACCAGGCGTCACGACTTTCGTTGGTGGCTGTTGCCGGGCTGTATCCGGGAAACACCTGGCTTCCCGCAGCTGCGCCCGGCACCCCTTGGCCGAAGTTGCGGTAGGAGGCTTCCTCGCCTTCGCGGATCCGGAACCGCTCATTGCGGAATTCCGCACCCATGGCCACGTTCAGATCACCGCTGAAGGCGTCGACCGGGAAAGCCCGGACGATATCGGCATTGACCACGGTCTGCTCGTACTCCAGCTCGCCCGCGTCGAAAACGGTCGGGCTGGCCGGACCAAGCGAGGCGTTGAGCGAGTTGCGGATCGTGTAGTCGACGTTGTTGCGGCCGTGGACGACACTGGTATCCCAGTCCCAGGCCCCGAAGTCACCGCGAGCACCAATGGCCAGCGAGTAATCCGTGATCTCGGGATTGATCTGCGGGAGAAATCCGAACGGGTAGATTTCCGGCACGTTCTGGGTCGTCTGGCGCGGCCGGCGATAGAACCCGAAAGACGTGGCATCACGCTGCTGGTAGCTGGCAAAGCCGTACAGTTCGGTCGTCCCGTCCAGAGGCAAACCGGCGTTTGCCATGAACGAAATGTCCTGGACCTCCGGATTACCGAAGCGCCACTGGAGACGATCGGCCTGCGCTTCGCGCGGATCGAGCTCGCCGTCGATCAGCGGGAATTGAATGACCGTGTCAAGATCCGCGCGGTTGGTCACCGATCGATCGCGAAACTCGCCGGCAAGCGTGAGGAACCCGTCGTTTCCAAGCGGCAAGCCCGTCCAGGCCGACACCGTGACGGTCTCGCCGTCGCGCACGTTGCGGCTCGAACGCGGTAAATCCAGGGAAGAAATATGCTCTCCATAGGTAACCGTCACGGCACCGCCCTCACGCGCCTCGCGAAGGCGGACGTTGATCACCCCGGCAATGGCATCGGAACCATACTGTGCAGCAGCACCATCGCGCAGCACCTCCACGGAACCAATGGCACCCACCGGGATGGTGTTGAGATCCACCGCTGCCGAGCCGCGCCCGACCGTATTCCGGTTCAGCAGTGCGCTGGAGTGACGACGTCGGTTGTTGACCAGCACCAATGTCTGATCCGGGCCCAGACCTCTCAGCTGGGCGGGGCGAATGGAGTCCGTTCCGTCGGAAATCTGCGGCTGCGGGAAATTGAACGACGGGAGCGCGTACGACAGGATGTTGTTGATTTCCGTACTGCCGTGATTCTCGAGGTCCTCGGCCGTCAGCAGATCGACCGGGGCAACCGACTGCAGTGCCGTTCGTCCCACAGCGCGAGTCCCGGTGACCACGATACGATCAATCGTGGTTGCCTCCGTTTCATCGGTGTCGGCATCTTCGCCGTACAGGGCCGGACTGGCCAGCAGCAGCGATGCGATCATCAGAGATAGCGTGTTTCGTTTCATGTGCTTGGGTCCCTCACTGGTTGTGTTGAAACGTTGGCGAATCCGTGCCGGCGCGCATCATCCGGAATGAATCCGGTCGCACCGCGAGCAGGGCTCCAGAAGCCATCGCACAGTGCCGCAAATCCCCTGCGACACGGGCTGGTGCGCTGCTTCAAGGACGTTATCTTAGCCTAACCGTTAAGGTTTTGTGAAAGCCGCACCCGGCCGGCGCTTGTACCTGCAACGAAAGTGTCATTTTTCCTTGCTACCGTGGCGGAGTTTCCGCCCTGCAGCCGTTCCCGTTCCAATGCGAAGCGACTCGATGATGCTGATTGCCATGCTGCTGATGGCTGGCCTGGCTGCGGCGGCTGAAACCCGGGCCGAGACCGGCGCCCACCCGGCCCTGCCCGAGGTAGCCGGCTTTCCCAGCCAGCCGATCCGGCTGATCGTCTACACCAGCCCCGGCGGCCTGATCGACGTCACCGCGCGCCGTTTCGCCCGCCTGGCCCAGGAATACGCCGATCACCCGATCGCGGTGATCAACCGCCCCGGCGGCGGCGGCATCGTGGCGTTCGAGGAGGCCTTGCGAGAACCGGCCGACGGTCACCGCTTGCTCGCCGTCACCCGCTCCAACATCTCCAAGATGGTCGCGACCGGGCGCGAGGACCTGATCGACCAGCTGCGCTGGCACTCCTACATCATGGACAACCCCCATGTGCTGATCACCAATAGCGCGGAGGGACCGGCAAGCTGGGAAGAACTGCGCGCGGCCGGCGCCGACGACGACCAGGCTCAGCTCTGGCTGGGCGTCGACATCGGCGGCGTCAAGCACATCTCGGGGGTGAAAATGGCCGAAGCCACCGCCATTGACATGCGCTGGATCCCCTACGGCAGCGGGGGCGAGGCCGTTGCGGCGCTGCTCGGCAACCTCGGCACAGCCTACCTGGGCAATCCGCGCGATGCGCTCGCCTCGGATCGGCTGCGCGTGGTCGTTGCTGCCGCCGAGGAGCGACTGCCGGAGTTCCCGGAGGCGCCGACGTTCGCCGAGCTGGGCTATCCGGGACTGGAAGACGAGTTGATCTGGCGCGGCTTTGCCTTCCGCAAGGGAGTGGCCGAAGACATCCAGGGCTGGTACAGCGCGCTGATCGAACTGGTCCTGGCCGACCCGCGCTGGCAGAACGCCTGGGCCAACGAAGCGGTGAACCTTCGCTACCGCGGCACCGAGGACTTCACCGCCATCGTCGAGCGCGATCGCGAAGAATTCCGTCGCTACCTCGACTACCTGGGGCTGTTGCCCGACCCTGATCACGAGCCCCGGGGCCTGGCCCGACTCGGCCAGCCGCCGCTGATTTTCGGACTCCTGCTGGCTGCCGGCCTGGGCCTTCTGGCCCTCGCCGCCTTTTTGCCGCGCACTCGCTGGCGCCCGGCGCGCGGCGAGATCGTGCTGATGAGCAGCGTGCTGCTGACCGCTGCCATTGCCCTGTTGGTGAGCCTGGAGTTTCCGCCGCGCAACCCGGCCGACCCGGTCGGCAGCGCCGGCTTGCCACGATTGTGGCTGGGCCTGCTCATTCCCCTGGCGGGCTGGCAAATCGTCCTGGCGGCGCGCGAGACAGCGGACGCAATCCCATCGAACCTCCATACGACCCGGCTGCTGACCGTGATTGCCCTGTTTGCCGCCTACCTGCTGTTGCTGCCGGTGACCGGCTACCTGCTGACCTCAATGATCTACATGCCAGCCCTGATTGCCTACCTTGGCTACCGACGCTGGACGGTGATCGCCGCCCTGACGATCGGCTGGCTGGTCTTTTCCGAGCTGGTCTTCCAGCAGTTGCTGCACGTCGATCTGCCGCGCGGCCCCTGGTTTCCATGGTGAGCACGCTGGAGATCCACCATGCTTGAATCACTCCTCGGCGGTCTCGGCCTGGTCCTGGCGGTTGGTCCGCTGCTGACCATCGTTGCCGGCATCGTGCTCGGCATTCTGGTCGGCGCCATGCCCGGCCTGTCCCCGTCGATGGGCGTGGCCCTGATGGTACCGTTCACCTACGGCATGCCGCCGGTGCTGGCGCTGATCCTGCTGGTCGGCATCTACATCGGCTCCAGCTACGGCGGATCCATCACCGGGATCATGGTCAACGCGCCGGGCACGCCGTCAGCGGTGGTGACCGCCATCGACGGCTATGCCCTGACCCAACAGGGCAAACCCTCGACCGCGCTGGGCACCTCGATCATCGCCTCGTCGTTCGGCGGCATGTTCGGCACCCTGATCCTGATCGGCTTTTCGGTTCCGCTGGCCGCGGCCGCGGTACGCTTCCACCCGTCCGAGTATTTCGCCTTCGCCCTGTTCGGCATGGCGACCATCGCCAGCCTGGCCGGCGACAACTGGGGCAAGGCCTTCATTGCCATGCTGCTGGGCCTGTTCATCGCGACCATCGGCACCGATCCGATCTCGGGCGCCGAGCGCTTCACCTTCGCCACCACCGCGCTTTCCGACGGCTTCTTGCTGATCCCGGCGCTGATCGGGATGTTCGCCCTGAGTGAAGTGTTTCGCGGCATCGAGAAAGGCGATTTCCGCATCGCGCGGATCGCCGGCGTCTCCGACCCGTGGCCGCGCTTCGCCCACTACTGGAAACTCAAGTGGGTGACCCTGCGCTCCAGCGCCGTGGGCACCCTGATCGGCGTCTTCCCGGGCGCCGGCGCCACGATCGGCTCGTTCATCAGCTACGGCATCGCCAAACGCCTGAGCCGCCAACCCGAGGAATTCGGCAAGGGCAGCGCGGAGGGCGTCACGGCAGCCGAAGCGGCTGACTCCGGATCGGTCGGAGGCGCCATGGTCCCGCTGCTGGCCCTGGGAATCCCGGGCAGCGCCACCACGGCGGTGCTGATCGGCGCCATGATGATCCACGACCTCACCCCCGGACCGCAGCTGTTCGTGCGCGATCCCGACATGATTTACTCCATCTTCGGGGCCATGCTGATCGCCCAGTTCGTGCTGCTGTTCGTCGGCCTGGCCGGAGGGCGCCTGTGGGTGATGGTGGCCAACATCCCCAAGGAATTGCTCTACGTGCTCATCACCATGATGGCGCTGGTCGGTTCGTTCGCCGTACGCAACTCCATGTTCGACGTGTTCACCTGCTTAGGGTTCGGCATCCTGGGCTGGATCATGCGCCGCTACGGCTACCCGCTGGCCCCGGTCATTCTCGGACTGGTCCTGGGCAGCATCGCCGAGACCAATTTCCGCCGCGCCATCATGATGGACGGAGCGAGCGTGTTCGTGACCCGCCCGCTGACCGCGATCCTCATCGGCCTGGCGCTGCTGTTTTTCCTGTATCCGTTGATTCACCGGCGACGCAACGGGTTCAAACCCACGAC
>REEW01000053.1 GCA_007694885.1 Wenzhouxiangella sp.
TTTTCTCGCATGGGCGACATCATCAACGCCAACCTCAACTCCGCACTGGAAAAAGCCGAAGACCCGGAAAAGATGATCCGGCTGATGATCCAGGAGATGGAGGACACCCTGGTCGAGGTTCGCTCGGCCACCGCCAAGTGCATCGCCGAAAAAAAGGAGCGGGCGCGCCTGCTCAAGCGTCTTGAAGAACAACAGATCGACTGGGCGCGCAAGGCCGATCTGGCCCTGGACAAGGGCCGCGAGGATCTGGCCCGGGCAGCGCTGGTGGAAAAGACCGCGCTGACCGATCGCATCGGCTATCTCAAGGAAGAGCTGGCCCAGTACGAGGACCAGCTGGCCAAGTACGATGGCGACATCGGCAAGCTCCAGGCCAAGCTGACCGATGCCCGCAACCGCCAGCGCGCCCTGGTCATGCGCCATCGCTCGGCCAGCCACCAGCTCAAGACGCGCAAGCACCTGCACAACGACAAGATCGAAGACATGCTCCACCGCTTCGACCACGCCGAGCAGCGCATCGAGCAGATCGAATCCGAAGCCGAATCGCTTGACATGGGGCGCAAGGGCAGAACCCTGGAGTCGGAGTTCCGCAAGCTCGAGACCGACGAGCGCATCGAGGCCGAACTGGCCGAGTTGAAGTCGAAGAAACAACAGCAGGGGTAAGCGGCCATGTTTCCTGACTTCATCTTTCCGCTGCTGGTCATTTTTCTGGTCATCGTATTGCCGATCTGGCTGATCATGCACTACACGACCCGGAACTCGGCCAACCGCCGCCTGAGCAGCAAGGACGAGGCACTGCTGGAGGAACTCAACGACAGCGCCCAGCGCATGGAAGACAGAATCCGCACGCTGGAGCGCATCCTGGATGCCGACAGCCCCGACTGGAGAAGCCGCACATGAATCAGCATCGCGACAACGCCAATCGAAACCGGCTGTACCGCGACAAGGACCGGGGCATTCTGGGCGGCGTCTGCGCCGGCCTGGCCGACTGGACCGGCATCAATGCCGCCGGCTTGCGCCTGATCGCGGTGCTCCTGGCGATCCCGTTCACCTTCGTCATGATCGTCGGCTACATCGTGCTGTGGCTGCTGCTGCCCAAACGGCCGCGCAACCTGTACCGCGACGAGGCCGAGCAGGAGTTCTGGCAGGAAGTCCGGCGCTCGCCGCGTGATTCGGTCAGCAACCTCAACCGACAGATGCGCGACCTTGACCACCGCCTGCAGCGCATCGAGGCGTGGGTGACGTCGAGCGAGTACCGCATCGACCGCGAGCTGCGCGACTGACCGGCGGCGCGATCATAGCTTCAACGGCACGGTCGGCGGCCTGGCCCATGGTTTACACTCAGGCCGCTGACCGAAGACCCAAGGACACCCGATCATGTCGTTTGAAAACCTTTCCGTCGTCACCCGCGGCGGCATCCACACCGTCACCGTCAAGCGCCCCGCCAAGCTCAACGCCCTCAACGGCCAGACCCTGCAGGAACTGTACGCCGCCATCATCGATGCCAGCGGCGACGACAAGGTCCGGGTGATCGTCATCACCGGCTCCGGCGACAAGGCTTTCGTGGCCGGCGCCGACATCTCCGAAATCCGCGAGCAGTCACCGATCGAGGCGCGCCGTTTCTCGCAGTTCGGCCAGAACCTGATGAGCATGATCCAGAGCCTGGACAAGCCGGTCATCGCCGCCATCAACGGCTACGCGCTCGGCGGCGGCATGGAACTGGCCCTGGCCTGCCATCTGCGCATCGCCAGCCGCAACGCGCGCCTCGGGCTGCCGGAGATCAAGCTCGGCATCATGCCCGGATTCGGCGGCACCCAGCGCTTGCTGCGGCTGGTCGGCTCGACCATCGCACTGGAACTGGCCCTGGGCGGTGAGCCGATCAGCGCCGAGCGCGCCTACGAGCTGGGGCTGGTCAACCGGGTGGTCGAAGCCGGCGAGCTGGAAGCGGCCGTTCAGGCCCTGGCCGCACCGCTGACCAACGCCGCGCCGGAAGCCGTGCGCGCCATTCTGCAGGCCATCCTGCAGGGCGCCGACATCAACCTCGAGGCCGGCCTGGCCCTGGAAACGGCCCGGTTTGCCCTGTGCTGCGCGACCGAAGACATGCAGGAAGGAACCGGCGCGTTCCTGGAAAAGCGCAGCCCCCAGTTCAAGGGAAAATAAAGAGGCCTCTAAGGCATCGGCTGGCGCGTGCTGAACGCGTGCGCCAGGGTCGATCGGTCGGTGTGTTCGAGCTCGCCGCCCAGGGGTACGCCCTGGGCCAGGCGCGAGACGCGAATGCCGCGCCTGCCGGCCATCTCGCGCAGGTAGTGGGCGGTCGCTTCACCTTCCACCGTGGTGTTGGTTGCAATCACGATTTCGCCCACCGAGCCCTCGTCCAGGCGTCGTTCCAGCTGATCGAGCCCGAGGTCGGCCGGACCGATCCCGTCGAGCGGCGACAAACGCCCCAGCAGGACGAAATAACGGCCGCGATAGGCGGTGGCGACCTCGAGGGCCAGTACATCGGCCGGGCTTTCGACGATGCACAGCAAACGATCGTCGCGCTGGTCATCCGAACAGATGCGGCAGACGTCCGCTGCGGTGAAGTTGCGGCAGCGACGACAGTGACCAATCTTTTCTACCGCGGTCTCCAGAGCACGGGCCAGGCGGCGGCCACCGTCACGGTCACGCTCAAGCAGCTGCAGCGCCATGCGCTGGGCTGACCGGGCGCCGACACCGGGCAGGCAGCGCAGGGCCTCGAGCAGTTCATCGAAGGGATCGGCCGCCATCGGTCCGCTCCGGGACTCGCCCCGGCTCAGGGCAGGGTGAAGCCGGGCGGCAGCGGCATACCACCGGTCAGACCCGACATCTTTTCCTGGCTGGCTTCCTGGACCCTGTTGACCGCGTCATTGACGGCAGCGGCGGTCAGATCCTCGATCATCTCGCGGTCATCGGCCACGCTTTCGTCGATGCGCACGCGCCGCACTTCGTGGCGGCCGCTCATGACCACTTCGACCAGCCCGCCGCCGGCCTGGCCGGTCACTTCCAGCTCGGCCAGCTCCTGCTGGGCCTGTTTGAGGGTTTCCTGCATTTTTTGCGCCTGCTGCATCAGCTGCGCGATATTGCCTTTCATCATGATCGTCAGTGACTCCTGGTATCGACCGGGCGGATCGAGTCCCGCACCACTTCGGCATCGAAGCGCTGGCGCAGGCGCTGGATCAGCGGGTCTTCGTCGATGGCGGCCTCGGCAGCCGCCTGGGTTTCGTTCAATCGGTTTTGCTCAAGACTGGCCGGGGTGTCCAGGTCGGCCTGGTCGACCGCCTGGATACTGATCCGGACCGGCGCGTTGCAGTAAGCGGCCAAAGCCTTTTCCAGTGCCGCCCTGAACCGTTCGGTGACCATGAACAGATCATCCCTGGCGGCGGTGAATTCGGCATGACCCTGGCCGGCCGATCCCAGCGCCAGCATGCCGGCCACGGTGCGAAAGGATTCGGAAAGCTCCAGCGCGGCCAGCACGTTCGGCCAGCTGTGCGAGGTCAGCAGCTGTTGTGTCTCGGGCGGCGCCGGCGCCGGCTGTTGTTCCAGGCCGGCCGGGGCATCGGCATGTGATGCAAGGTCCCGTGGTTCGGGCCGCGCGGCGGCTTTCTCGTCCGGCGCCGCCGCCGGCCCGGGAGCGGTCTTCGTCGAAGGCGCTGCTGCAGCGGGCCGCGGCCGGCTCGGTTGCTCGCCTTCGCCGGTGTCCGGGGTAAAGGCAAACATGCGCAGCAAGGTCATCTCGCAACCGGAACGTTCCGACGGCGCCAGGCCAAGATCGCGCCGCCCGGTGACCGCGATCTGGTAATACAGCTGAACGTCCTCCGGATCCATTCTGGCGGCCAGTTGCAACAGTTCTTCCCAGTCCGTGCGCGAGTCGTCGCGGTAATCCGGCAGGGTCTGGATCAGGGCGATGCGATGCAGGCCTTCGGCCAGGTCAACCAGCAGCTGCTGCAGGCTGCGAGCCTGGGCGAACACTTCCCCGACCGCCTCGATGGCAGCCGCGGGACGGCCATCGGCCAAAGCCGCCAGCACGGCGTGTACATGGCGCTGTTCTACACTGCCGAGCATGTCGCGAACCGCCGCTTCGGCCAGCCGGGATCCGCTCGCCAGCGCCTGATCGAGCAGGCTGAGGCCGTCGCGCATGCTGCCGTCGGCGGCGCGCGCCAGCAACGCCAGGGCCTCTTCGTCGGCCCCGATGGCCTCGGATTCGAGGATTTTTTCCATTTGCGCACGTATCTCGTCGGCCTTCAGGCGGCGGAGATTGAACTGCAGACAGCGCGACAGGATCGTGACCGGGATTTTCTGCGGGTCGGTCGTGGCAAGCACGAACTTGACGTGCTCGGGCGGCTCTTCCAGGGTCTTCAGCAGCGCATTGAAGCTGTGCGTGGACAGCATGTGCACTTCGTCGATCAGGTAGACCTTGAATCGACCGCGGGCCGGCGCGTACTGCACGTTGTCGAGGATTTCGCGCGTGTCGTCGACCTTGGTCCGGGACGCGGCATCGATTTCCAGGAGGTCGACGAAACGCCCCTCGTCGATGGCGACGCAATGCTCGCAGACTCCACAGGGTTCGGCACTGATCCCTTCCAGGCAGTTCAGCGACTTGGCCAGAATGCGCGCGATGGTAGTCTTGCCGACGCCGCGCGTGCCGGTAAACAGAAAGGCATGGTGAATTCGTCCGCTGGCCAGCCCGTTGGACAGGACCTGGACCACGTGCGACTGACCGACCAGTTCGGCGAAGTTCCGCGGCCGCCATTTTCTTGCAAGAACTTGATAACTCAACTGATTATGCCTTCCTGACCAGAGTTATTCGAGCCGGGTCAAGCATCTCGAACGGGCGTTGGCTAGTGTACACCAGACCATGCAAGCCCCGCCCCCGACCGACGCTTGACCACCCCGGCCGGCCCGAAATATAGGCTTCGTCGATCAGCACGACGGCCTGGAATTTGCCATAATCATGCTCTGGCGGTCTTCGTTGGTCTTCCCACACTGTTCTTCCCGTAAACCCCGTCAGGCCCGGAAGGGAGCAGCGGCAGCGGGATGCGCAGGTGCTGGGGTCGGGCTGGCGGAGGCCGCCTCTTTGTTTTCACCCCAAACAGAACCCGGCGAACCGTCAGGTCGGCATCTTCGATCGGGCGGGAGCGTCGGGTACAGCGGCCGCTGGAGCGTCCAGAGTCTCGATATCGAGCAGGTCGCGCAAGGTATTTCGGTGTTGGCCGTCGTGCAGAATATCGGCCAGGGTCACCTCATCGAGCACCTCCAGAAAAGCCTGGTTGGCCTCGCGGAGCTTGCCCCGCAGCCGACAGGCCGGCGTCAGCGCGCACTCGTCGTCCGATCGCATGCATTCGGCCACGCCGAAACTCGGCTCCATGGCACGGACCACGGCGCCGATCCGGATGTCGTCCGGGCCGCCGGCCAGGCGGATCCCGCCGTTCTTGCCGCGGCGCGAGTACAAAAACCCCCGGCTGCCCAGCTGCTGCACAACCTTCATCAGGTGGTTCCTGGAAATCCCGTAAGCCTCGGCGATCTCGGCAATGGTACTCAGCTGCTCGCCCTTGAGGCCGGCATAGATCAGGACACGCAATCCGTATCCGGAAAACTGGGTCAAACGCATAAGCCCCTGCCTGCTCCCGCAACCGCGGTGCCGTGAATCAGACTCGAGTATCTCTCCGTGCACTGAAAAAGCATTTGATTTTGATCAATTCATCCACGCAGATACGCGTATCCTGAATTCTTTGTTCCATGTTTCGCTCAGGAGTCTTGCATGAAAAGCATTCAGGCACGTTATGCCGAACGCGGCCCCGACCCGCACAAGCTTGTCGAGGCGGTTGAAGTCGAACTGGCCGATCCGGGGCCCGGCGAGGCCCTGGTCGAAGTGCTCGCCAGCCCCATCAATCCGTCGGATCTGCTGACCCTGACCGGACTGTACGGCGTGTTGCCGGAACTGCCCGCCACGGCAGGCAACGAGGGCGTGGGCCGGATCGTTGCCGTGGGCGCCAACGTCGAGACGCTCCAGGCCGGCCAGCTGGTCCTGCTGCCGCTGGGCTGCGGCACCTGGGCAAGCCACCTCGTCGCCGCGGCTTCCGACCTGGTCGCCCTGCCCGAGGGCGCCGATCCGCAGCAGTTGGCGATGCTGGCGATCAATCCGCCGACGGCGGCCTTGCTGTTGTCCGACATCGTTGACCTCAAGGCAGGAGACTGGGTCATCCAGAACGCCGCCAACTCCGCCGTCGGCGGCTACCTGGTCAAGCTGGCGGCCGAGCAAGGCATACACACGGTCAATGTCGTTCGACGCGAGGGTGCCGCGGCCACGGTTCAGGCAGCCGGCGCGGATGTGGTCCTCGTCGACGGCGACGACCTGCCCAAACGCGTACGCCAGGCCACCAACGGCGCCGACATTCGCCTCGCCATCGATGCAGTCGGCGGCCCGGCCACCGAACGCCTGGCCAGTTGTCTGGGCAACGGCGGTGTGGTGGTCAATTACGGGGTCATGAGCGGGCAACCCTGCCAGGTCAGCCCAACCCACCTGATCTTCCGCGGCATCACCCTGACCGGCTTCTGGCTGGCAACCTGGTACGCCGGCGCCAGCGCCGAACGCCGCAGCGCCCTGTACGGCGACCTGACCCGAAGAATCGCCCGCGGCGAGTTATCGGCCAAGGTGGCCGAAACCTACGACATTCGCGACGTCCAGCAGGCCATTGCGGCCGCAGCGCAAGGAGGCCGCGACGGCAAGGTACTGATCACGCCCAGGCACGACTGACGCCAGGCGCAAGCCCAAACCCAGACCAAGCATCGGAAGGCACCACGCCCCGACGAGAAAAAGGCGCAGGGCCCGGTGCCTGACGAACCGCACCCAACCCTGCCGCCTGC
>REEW01000116.1 GCA_007694885.1 Wenzhouxiangella sp.
GCTGGAGCCATGAGCCCCGGCGTGACTACACCAACCTGCCCGGCGGTGACTACGTCTTCCGGGTCCAGGCGCGCAATGCCGCCGGCTTGATTTTCGATTCCGAGCCGCTGGCGTTTCGTGTCCAGCCGCCGTATTACCTCACCCCGCTGGCATGGAGTATCTACGTCCTGGCCGCAGTTGTTCTCCTGCTGCTGTCCGCTCGCCTGGGCCAGCGTATGCGCGAGCGCAAGTTGCTGGCCCAGCAGCAGGTCCTGGCCGAGCAGGTGGCCGAGCGCACCGCCGAGGTGCGCGCCCAGGCACGCGAGATTCGCCAGATCAGCGATGCCCGCGCTCAGTTCTTCGCCAACGTCTCGCACGAATTGCGGACGCCCTTGACCCTGACCCGAGGACCGCTGCAGGAGCTGGCGCGGATCGGTGGCGATCGCCTTGATGACGAGTTGAAGCAATACCTCAATGTGGCCTTGCGCAACAGCGAGGCCATGCAGTCACTGATCGGCCAGATTCTGGATCTGCAGCGCCTGGACGCCAAGCGCATGCCGCTGAAACTGATCGAGGTCGATCTGGCCCTGATCGTGCGCGGCATCGTTGATCGTTTTGCCGTGCAGGCCCGCCTGCGTCAAATCGAGCTGAGCTGCGAAGGTGCCGACAAGCCGCTGAGGCTGGTCTGCGACCAGGCCCATATCGACACCATGCTCAGCAATCTGATGTCCAACGCGATCAAGTTCACGCCCGACGGTGGCAAGGTCGAGGTCCGACTGACGCGCTCCGAGAAGCATATCGAACTGTCAGTCAGCGACACCGGGCCCGGTGTCGACCCGGCCGATCAGCAGGCCATTTTCGAGCGCTATCGTCAGGGCGAGCAGACCTCGGCCAGCAGTCCGGGGACCGGGATCGGCCTGGCCCTGGCCCGCGAGCTGGCCGAGTTGCACGGCGGCAGGATCGGGGTCGAGTCGCAGCCCGGCAAGGGCGCCTGCTTTACCCTGAAAATCCCGACTGACTTGCAGCCGAACGCAGCGGCAAGCGACCCGCCTGAAGTGGTCGAAACCCCGGCCATGGCGGCTCATGAGCCATCTGAACAAGACATCGATGAACTGTCATCCGAAGACGTGCCCTGCGTGCTGCTGGTCGAAGACAACGCCGAACTGCGCGCCTTCCTGCGCCTGCGTCTGGGCCGCAGCTACCGTATCGAAGAAGCCGCTGACGGCGCCGAAGGCCTGCAGCGGGCGCGCGAGCTGATTCCCGATGCCATCATCACCGACGGCCTGATGCCGGTCATGGATGGTCTGACCATGACCCGCCAGATCAAGAACGACCCGGAGCTGGCGTTCGTGCCGGTGCTGATGCTGACCTCGCGTGCCGCCCCGGAAGACACCGTGCGCGGTCTGGAAGCCGGGGCCGACGATTACCTGGCCAAACCCTTTGACAGCGCCGAACTGGCCGCACGCGTGGCCGGCCTGATCGCCTCGCGCCGGCGATTGAAAGCACGCCTTGAGGACGCCGGATCCAGCACGGCTGAAGCCAACGAATTGTCTATCACGTCGCCATTCATGGTCCAGGTCGATGCGGTGCTTGACGATCACCTGTCCGACCCCCGCTTTACCGTTCGCGACTGGGCCGATCTGCTCCATATGGATCGCACCACGCTGTTCCGCCGGCTCAAGGGCGAAACCGGACAATCGCCGGAAGAATACCTGTTCGAAAAACGACTTCAGGCTGCCGCCCGCCTGCTTACCGAAGGCGCCGGCAATGTCGCCGAAGTGGCCGACGCGGTCGGCTTTGTCAGCGTCTCGCACTTCTCACGTCGGTTCAAAGAGCGTTTCGACACCACCCCGGCGGCCTTTGCGCAGCACGGTAATTCCTGATTCGCCCAGATTGCAACCTGGAGGCAAGAGTCTGCAACCGTGAGTCATTCCATTCGTTGCGGGCTTCGGTCAAGCTGGTTTCATCGGAATCCATGAATCAGGGAATTGGCATGAGGCGACTTTTGATTTTGGTAGCGGCGCCATGACACTCACTAAAGGATTGGCCTTGATGCTGATCGCTCTGGCCCTGGTCAGTCCACTGTCGGCACAAGACCCGCCAAAAGATCCGATCTTTTCCGATCGCTTTGAACCGTTTTTCCAGGACTGCCCCGACTGCCCCACCATGGTCAGGATCCCGGCCGGGACTTTCACCCAGGGTAGCCCGGCCAGCGAGCCGGAGAGTCACGATAATGAAAGACCTCAGCGCCAGGTCAATGTCCCGGCCTTTGCCATGGGCCAGACCGCAGTGACGTTCGAACAGTGGGATGCCTGCGTGGCCGATGGTGGCTGCACGCACGATCCCGGCGACGCTGGCTGGGGCCGAGGCAACCGCCCGGTAATCAATGTGAGCTGGATTGATGCCCAGCAATTTGTCACTTGGCTGAGCAACAAAACCGGCCACCGCTACCGCCTGCCTTCAGAGTCTGAGTGGGAATACGCCACCCGCGCCGGCACCGCTGGTCGATTCTATACCGGCGACTGCATCACCACGAATCAGGCCAATTTCCAAGGGGAGTTACCGGCCCAGGACTGCCCGACGGGCATTAATCGCGCGCAGACCGTGCCGGTAGGCAGTTTCGCGCCCAACGCCTTTGGCCTGAACGACACTCACGGCAACGTCTGGGAATGGACACAGGACTGCTGGAACGAGAACTACGATGGCGCCCCCACCGATGGCAGCGCCTGGATGACGGGCGACTGTAGCCATGCCATACTGCGCGGCGGCTCCTGGTTCAACGGTGGCCCGTTGGTCCGTTCGGCCTTTCGCGGCCGGAACCCCCAAGGCAGTCGGAGCAACATCAGGGGCTTCCGTGTGGCCAGATCCTTACTCCCGCTGCCGGCTGTCTCGCAAAATGGCCTGGTCGATTGGTTCAACCCGGACCACGGACTCGTTTTGGACGGCGATGGCCGGGTCGTGGAATGGACCAACCTGGCCGATGAAGACCGGAGTACGGGCGGCAGTTCCGCTGCAACCACGGTGGACGCCGTCAATGGCCGCCGGATGATCCGATTCAATAGTCCGGACAACGGTGGCCATCTGGCCTACCCCTCGCCGGGCGCCCAGAATCTGGCCGACGGCTACAGCGTCTTCGTGGTTTTCCGCCTCAACGAGCCCCTCGCCGAAGGCCACAGCTTTCCGCGATTGTGGCGCGGTGCCAATGACAGCCATGCCATTTTTCTCCGCCGCGCCAATGGAGAGGTTGAAGTCAAGGCCAATCCCCTGGCCGCGAACGCGCGCCCGAGCCATCCCTTCGACGCCAGCTACGACACCGGCGATTTCGCGATCCTCACCGCCCGCCTGACCCCGACCAGCCAGCAGCTCTACTTCAACGGCGTCCTGGTCGCTGTCAGCGCGTCGCCCATCGCGGCCTACACCATCGACGACACGCTGTTCCAAATCGGCAACAGTGTCCGCGGCGACATCGGCGATGTGCTCGTTTACGACCATTCGGCCAACCTCGCCGACCTGGACGAGACCGGCCAGACTGTGGCCACGGCCTATGGGACGACATGGCAAAGCATGGACAGCCCTCCCTTACCCACCATGGTCATGATCCCTGGCGGGACCTTTACCCAGGGCAGCCCGGCCAGCGAGCCGCAGAGTCAGGACAATGAACGACCCCAGCGCCAGGTCAGCGTTCCAGCTTTTGCCATGAGTCAGACCGCGGTAACGTTTGATCAGTGGGATGAATGCTGGGTCGAAGGCGGCTGCTCGCACAACCCCGGTGATGCAGGCTGGGGCCGCGGAGACCGCCCGGTGATTAACGTCAGCTGGAATGATGTCCAGCAATACGTTGACTGGCTTAGCGACAGGACCGGCCAAGACTACCGCCTGCCTTCGGAGTCGGAGTGGGAATACGCCACCCGCGCCGGCACTACCGGTCGTTTCAACACCGGCGACTGCATTACCAGCGACGAGGCCAATTTCCGTGGTGACTTGCCGGCAACTGGCTGCCCGACGGGCATCTCTTACGATCAGACTTTGCCGGTAAGCAGTTTTGCCCCCAATGCCTTTGGTTTGTACGACACCCACGGCAATCTCTGGGAATGGGTCCAGGACTGCCGCAACGATGACTACGTCGGCGCCCCTACCGATGGCAGTGCCTGGATGACGGGCGACTGCAGCCAAGCCGTGATTCGCGGCGGCGCCTGGTCAGCCGTTGGCGGCTGGCAGCGTTCGGCCGTCCGCGCCAATTCCGTCCGCGGCGCTCGCAACAGCATCAACGGCTTCCGTGTGGCCAAGTCCGCAACGCCAGAAACGGATTGACCGGGCGCCGAATTCATTGCCCGGTGAATCCAGATTGCAACCCGCAGGCAAAGCCTGCAACCGTGAGTCATTCAAGGCACTGTAGGATTGGATCAAGCTGGTTGGCATCAGGGAATAATGAGGATTTGCATCATGCGACTGTCGGATTGGCTTTCGTTTTCCGTCCGGAGCAAGTCCTGGAAGGGCGCCATGACTCCCATTAATGGATTGGCCTTGATGATGATTTCTCTGGCCCTTGTCAGTCCCCTCTGTGCACAGGACGCGCCAATCGATCCGATTTTTTCCGATCGCTTCGAGCCGTTTTTTAAGGACTGCCCCGACTGTCCCACCATGGCCTGGATCCCGGCCGGGACCTTTACCCAGGGCAGCCCGACAAGCGAGCCGGAGAGTTCCAACATTGAACGCCCTCAGCGCCAGGTCAGCATTCCGGCATTTACCATGGGCCAGACCGCGGTAAGTTTCGAACAGTGGGATGCCTGCGTGGCCGACGGCGGCTGCACGCACAACCCCGGCGACGCCGGCTGGGGCGGCGGCAACCGCCCGGTGATCAATGTCAGTTGGGACGATGCCCAGGAATATGTCACCTGGCTGAGCAACAAGACCGGCCATGACTACCGCCTGCCATCGGAATCGGAGTGGGAGTTCGCCACCCGCGCCGGCACCACGGGTCGATTCAATACCGGTGACTGCATCACCACCGGCCAGGCGAATTTCAACGGCAACTTCCCCGCCCCGGGCTGCCCGGCCGGTATTGTTCGAAGTCAGACGGTGCCTGTAGCCAGCTTTGCCCCCAATGCCTTTGGCCTGTACGCAACTCATGGTAATGGCGCTGAATGGGTGCAGGACTGTTGGAACCAGAACTATGAAGATGCGCCCACCGATGGCAGCGCCTGGATGTCGGGTGACTGCAGCCGTGCCATGGTTCGCGGCGGCTCCTGGTTCAGCGGCGGCAACGAGCTGCGCTCGGCCACCCGCTTCCTGAACAGCCGCGGCACTCGCAACAACCACATTGGCTTTCGTGTCGCCAGGTCCATACCCCCGCCGCTGCCGGCTGTCGCCCAAAATGGCCTGATCGATTGGTTCAACCCGGACCACGGGCTCTTTCTGGACAGCGATGGGCGGGTCGCGGAATGGACCAACCTGGCGGCTCAAGGCCGGAATACGGGCAGCAGTTCCGCTGCAACCCCGGTGGATGGCGTGGATGGCCGCCGGATGATCCGATTCAATAGTCCGGACAACGGTGGCCATCTGGCCTACCCCTCGCCGGGTGCCCAGAATCTGGCCGACGGCTACAGCGTCTTCGTGGTTTTCCGTCTCAACGAGCCCCTCGGTAATGGCAATCCGTTTCCGCGTCTGTGGCGCGGCGCCGATGACAGCCACGCCTTTTTCCTCCGCCGCTCCACTGGAGAAGTTGAAATCAAGGCCAATCCCCTGGCTGTGGCCGCGCGCCCGAGTCATGCCTTCGCCGACGGCTTTGAGACCGGCGATTTCGCGATCCTCACCGCCCGCCTGACCCCGACCAGCCAACAGCTCTACTTCAATGGCGCCCTGGTCGACGGCAGCGAGTCGACTATTGGGTCATACACCATCGACGACAGCCTGTTCCAGATCGGCAACAGTGTGCGCGGTGATATCGGCGACGTACTCGTCTACGATCACTCGGCCAGCCTCGATGACCTGGATGAGACCGGCCTGGCCCTGGCGGAGGCCTATGGAACGACATGGACATTCCGAGACTGCGCCGACTGCCCGAGCATGGTCATGATCCCTGCCGGGACCTTTACCCAGGGCAGTCCGGAAAGTGAGCAAGAGAGTTACGGCAGGGAACGCCCGCAGCGCCAGGTCAACGTTTCGGCCTTTGCCATCGGCCAGACCGAGGTGACCTTTGCACAGTGGGACACTTGCGTAACCGATGGCGGTTGTACGCACGTGCCCGATGACAATGGCTGGGGCCGCGGAGACCGCCCGGTCATCAGGGTCAGCTGGAACCATACCCAGCAATACCTGACCTGGTTGAGCAACAAGACTGGCCATGACTACCGCCTGCCGACAGAGTCCGAACGGGAATACGCCGCCCGCGCCGGTAGTACCGGGCGCTTCAATACCGGCGACTGTATCACCACCGATCAGGCAAATTTCCGGGGTACAGCCCCGGCCCAGGGCTGCCCGACGGGCACCTATCTCCTGCAAACCCTGCCGGTAGGCAGCTTCGCCCCCAACGCCTTTGGCCTGTACGACACCCATGGCAACGTGTTCGAATGGACACAGGACTGCTGGAACTCCAACTATAACGGCGCGCCCACCGATGGCAGCGCCTGGTTGACCGGCGAATGCAATTGGGCCGTGATGCGCGGGAGTGCCTGGAACGTCCATGGAGACGGGCTGCGTTCGGCCTACCGCGACTGGAGCTCCCGCGACTCCAGCAACATCAACATCGGCTTTCGTGTGGCCAGATCGCTAACGCCCGAAGCGGATTGACCCGGCGGGGTATTCCATGCCCGGAAAATCCAGATTGCAACCCACAGGCAAAAGTCTGCAACCCTGAGTCATTCCCTGTATT
>REEW01000117.1 GCA_007694885.1 Wenzhouxiangella sp.
AGGCCTTGCGCGCCCAGTCCGGGTCGGCCAGCAGCGGCCGGGCCATGGACACCAGATCGGCGTCGCCGCGGGCCAGCACGGCCTCGGCGGTGTGCGGCATGTTGATCCGGTTGCTGGTCACCAGCGGCACGGAGACCGAGTCGCGCAGCTTGCGCGTAACCCAGGTGAACGCCGCCCGCGGCACCGAGGTGGCGATGGTGGGCACGCGCGTTTCGTGCCAGCCGATGCCGGTGTTGATGATGGTCGCCCCGGCCTGCTCGATCGCCTGGCCGAGTGCCACCACCTCTTCCCAGCTGTTGCCGTCGGCCAGCATGTCGATCATCGACAGGCGGTAGATGATGATGAAGTCCGGCCCGACCCGCTCGCGCGTGCGCTTGACGATCTCCAAGGGCAGTCGCATGCGATTTTCGAAGCTGCCGCCCCAGACGTCGGAGCGGCGGTTGGTCCGCGGCACCAGGAACTGGTTGATGAAATAGCCTTCCGAACCCATGACCTCGACGCCGTCGTAACCGGCCTTGCGAGCCAGGGCGGCACAGCGCACGAAGTCCCTGATCTGGCCTTCGACGCCGGCGGCCGACAGCGCCCTGGGCTTGAACGGCGTGATCGGCGACTTGATGGCCGAGGGTGCAACCGAGAACGGGTGATAGGAATAGCGACCGGCATGCAGGATCTGCATGCAGATGCGCCCGCCTGCTTCGTGGACAGCGTCGGTCATCTTGCGATGGCGCATGACCTCCCAGCGGTTGGTCAGCTTCGAGGCCAGCGGCGCCAGCGAGCCGCGCCGGTTGGGGGCGATGCCGCCGGTGACCATCAGTCCGGTGCCGCCCCTGGCGCGCTCGACGAAATAGGCGGTCAGGCGCGGCCAGTTCCAGACTCGGTCTTCCAGCCCGGTGTGCATGGACCCCATCAGGATCCGGTTCGGCAGGGTGACAAAGCCCAGATCCAGGGGCTGAAACAGGTGCGGGTAGGGATGCTCGGACACGGCCGCGCTCGAATCAAGGGGGTCAGCCCCCATTATGCCGCGATTGCCGACCGGTCTGGGGTATTGAGCAAGCTGCGCTTCAGTCTTCGATCACCCGTTCGAGCAGGCGCACCCGTCGGCGCAGCCCCTCGACTTCCTCGATCAGATCAAGAACCACTGGCAGGGCGCGAGGGTCGAGCTCGAGATCGCGGCTGAGCCGGCGCGCCACCCAGACCCGACGGACCTGACGGGCGCTGAACTGCCAGTGCCGGGCTTCGCGGCCGCGCGGCTCGGCGATGCCTTCCTGCACCCAATCCAGCAGCTGTTCGCTGTCGAGCCCGCACAGGCGACAGACCTGCTCCAGGTCGGCGTCCAGGTCGTGACCGATGATCTCGGCGACCGGCAGCTTGTTCGAAGAATCCATCGCTTACACCTCCATTCCGGCGCGCGGGTCGAAATCCTGTTCGGCCTGGAGCGACTCGTACAGCGACCGCGCCTTGTCGGTTCTGGCCTCCGGCACCACGACTTTGAGAATGACGTATTGATCGCCCGGCGGCTTGCCCGGCAGGCCGCGGCCTTTCAGGCGCATGCGCTTGCCGCTGGACGCGCCGGGCGGAATGTTCATTTCGACCTTGCCGCCGAGCGTGGGAACGGCCAGCCGTTTGCCCAGCGCGGCCTCCCAGGGAGCGATCGGCAAGGTCAGGTGCACGTCCCGGCCCTGCACGTCGAACAGCGGGTGGGGTTTCAGGCGCACCTCGAGAAACAGATCGCCAGCCGGCCCGCCGCCGAGGCCGGGCTCGCCCTGGCCGCTCAAACGGATCTGGCGGCCGTCGGTCACACCGGCAGGAATGCGCACCTTGAGGGTCTTGCCGCCCGGCTGCAGCTGTCCGTCGGGACCCTGCTCCGGCCGGCCCAGGCTCAGCCGCTGCACACCGCCGGCAAACGCGGTCGGCAAATCGATCTCGACGCTGGCGTGCACGTCCCGGCCACGGGCGCGAACCCGGCCCTGCCCGCCCGGATGGGCGCGCTCGAAGCCGCTGCGGCCCAGACCGCCGAACAGGCTGTCGAAGAAGTCGCTGAAACCGGAAAATCCGTCGCCGTTGCCGGCTGACTGCCAGCCCTGGCCCGCGCCCGGCGGCGGGCGGAATTCCTCGCCCTGGCGCCAGCCGCCCTGGCGGACCTGGTCGTACTGGGCGCGCTTTTCGGGATCCTTGAGTACCTCGTAGGCCTCACCCAGTTCCTTGAACTTCGCTTCAGCGTCGGCTTCCTTGCTGACGTCCGGATGGTACTTGCGGGCCAGCTTGCGGTAGGCCCGCTTGATCTCGTCGGCACCGGCCTTGGGTTCGACGCCCAGCGTCTTGTAGTAGTCCTTGAATTGCATCTGCGCCTCGTTGCCCTTTGTTCCATTGATAAGGCCGCAGGGCCCGAATTCAAGCGCGGCTTACGGCTGCAGGTCAACCAGCAGCCAGGCCCGGGCCCGCTCCCAGTCGCGCTGGACCGTGCGCACCGACGTATCGAGCAGCACGGCGATTTCCTCGGCCGTGTAACCGCCGAAAAATCGCGCCATGACCACTTCGGCCTGGCGCGGATTGGCCGCGGCCAGGCGCTCCAGGGCCTCGTCGATTTCGACCACGGCCGCTTCGTCCGACGGATCGGTGGCGACCAGTTCCTCGTGCAGGGTATCCGATGCCTGGCCTGCACCGCGTTTCAGGGCCAGCTTGTTGCGCGCATGATCGACGATCAGCTGGCGGATGACCAGGTAGGACACGCGCTTGAAGTGCGTGCTGCTGCGAATCGACTGGCCTTCGGACTGGCGCAGCTTCAGAAAGGCCTCGTGGACCAGTTCGGTGGTCTGCAGGGTCGGGCTGACGCCAAGCCGCGCCTGCTGACTGCGCGCAATCCGGCGCATGTCTTCATAGACCAGCGGCAGCAGCCGGTCCATGGTTTCGGTCGTGTCGCGCAGGGCGGCCAGCACGCGCGTGACCTCGCCGGTGAGAGACTGCAGGGTCTGCTCAGTCACGGCTGGCGGAGGATGTGTCTAACCATTCCGTCAGTTTGCCACAGTCTCTTGAACCGGAACCGAATCCCGGCAGAGCATGAGCGCCTTCGGGCCGAGCCATTCGCTACCTGTACGGGCCGGCAACCTGCATGACTGTATATAATGACAGTCATGTTGCACCGACCAACCCGCTACGCAGAGCTCCATGCCCTGAGCGCGTTCAGCTTTCGACGCTCGGTCGCCCGGCCGGATCAGCTGGTCAGACAGGCCGCCGAACTGGGCTACCGGGCCCTGGCCGTGACCGACGAGTGCTCCATGGCCGGCGTGGTGCGCGCCCATGAGGCGGCCCAGGCCTGCTCAGTGGACCTGATCATCGGCACCGAAATCCGCTGCGATGGACTGCACCTGGTGCTGCTGGCGCCGAATCAGTCCGCCTACAGCCAGCTGTGCCGCCTGATCACCCGCGCCCGCCGGCGGGCAGTCAAGGGGAGCTACCGCGTCGAGCGTGCCGACCTGGCAGATGGGCTCGACCAGGTCCTGGCGATCTGGAAACCGGCACCCTGGACCGATCACTCGGCCGACCCGCCGCACGCCCGGGCGAGCGAGCTCCGGGAGTGGTTCGGGGCGCGCCTGTGGATCGGCGCGACCCGCCTGCTCCAGCCCGGCGAGCGGGCCTGGCTGGGCGAACTGGAGCGCTTTGCCCGCCGCCACAAGCTGCCCTGCCTGGCCTGCGGCGATGTGCGCATGGGTACGCGCGAGCAACGCCCGCTGCTCGATGTGTTCACCGCCCTGGACGAAGGCAAACCGCTGGCCGAATGCGGCCTCGCCCTGGCCGCCAACGGCGAGCGTCATCTGCGCCCCTTGAGCACCCTGGAGCGCCTGTACCCGGACGCCTGGCTGGCCGAGACCCTGGCCGTAGCCGAGCGCTGCCGCTTTTCACTGGCCGAGCTCAGCTACCGCTACCCGCGCGAGCTGGTGCCACACCCGCTGACCCCGGCCCAGCACCTGCGCCGGCTGACCCTGGAAGGGCTGCGCGAACGCTACGGCGAACAGACGCCGGATCGCGTTCGCCGACTCATCGCCCATGAGCTGGCCCTGATCGAGGACATGGGCGTGGAAGCCTTTTTCCTGACCGTTCACGACCTGGTCCGCTTCGCCCGCTCGCGCGGCATTCTGTGCCAGGGGCGCGGCTCGGCGGCCAACTCGGCGGTGTGCTACTGCTTGGGGATCACCGAAGTCGACCCCTCGAAACAGCAGTTGCTGTTCGAACGCTTCATCTCCAAAGAGCGCAACGAACCGCCCGACATCGACGTCGACTTCGAGCACGAGCGGCGCGAAGAGGTGCTGCAGTACATCTATGACAAGTACGGGCGCGAGCGCGCCGCCCTGGCCGCCACCGTAATCAGCTACCGGCCGAAAAGCGCACTCAAGGACATCGGGCGGGCGCTGGGCCTGGAGCCGGAGCGACTCAACCGCCTGACCGCCTCGCTGGCCTGGTGGGACCAGCCCGATGCCTGGCCGGAACGGCTGGGCTCGTGCGGCTTCGATCCCGAAGCGCCGGTCACCCGCCAGCTGACTCGGCTGACCACGGAACTGATCGGCCTGCCCCGCCACCTGTCGCAGCACGTCGGCGGCATGGTGATCTCGGATGCCCCCCTGCACCACCTGGTGCCGGTGGAAAACGCCGCCATGGACGAGCGCACCATCATCCAGTGGGACAAGGACGACCTGGAAACCCTGGGCCTGCTCAAGGTCGACTGCCTGGCGCTGGGGATGTTGACGGTGATTCGGAAGACGTTGGGGTTGATTGCTGAGCGGTCAGGGGCTCGGGGTCGAGAGTGCGTTGAGGGGCTAGGGGCTAGGGGTCAGCGAGCAGAGGGCATGGGCGAAGCAGCAGACTCCGGGGAGGTTGCCGAGACCAATGGGTCCGTAGGTCGGGGTTACACCCCCGACGGCCCGTGCCAGGGTCAGGCTCCGGACGTCGGCCGTGTAAGGCCGACCTACGAGGTGGCACAACCGGAGATCCGTAAACCCGGCCAAATCCGGCCGCCGGCACCGAATCACCCTGACCCCTGCCCCCTGACCCCTGATCCCTCATCCAGCTCCGGCCGTCGGCCACGTAGGGCCGACCTACAGCCCCTGCCCCCTGGCCCCTCACACCCCCGCTCGCTGGCCGACATCCCGCGCGAGGATCCGGCCACCTACGACATGCTCTGCCGCGGCGATGCCGTCGGCGTGTTCCAGGTCGAGTCACGGGCGCAGATGGCCATGCTGCCGCGGCTCAAACCGCGCTGTTTCTACGACCTGGTGGTGGAAGTCGCCATCGTGCGGCCCGGGCCGATCCAGGGCGAGATGGTTCATCCCTACCTGGCCCGGCGCGAGAACCCGGCCGCGGTGAACTATCCCGGCCCCGAACTCAAGAGCGTGCTCGAACGCACCCTGGGCGTACCGATCTTCCAGGAGCAGGTGATGCAGATCGCCATGACCGCGGCCGGATTCACGCCCGGCCAGGCCGACCAGCTGCGCCGGGCGATGGCGGCCTGGAAACGAAGAGGCGGCCTGGAGCCGTTTCGCGAGCAGTTGGTCGAGGGCATGCGCTCACGCGGCTACACGCTGGAATTCGCCGAGAGGATCTACAGCCAGATCCAAGGGTTCGGAGACTATGGTTTCCCCGAGTCTCACGCCGCCAGCTTCGCCCTGCTGACCTACTTCTCGGCCTGGCTGAAATGCCATCACCCGGCCGCGTTCGCCTGCGGCCTGCTCAACAGCCAGCCCATGGGCTTCTACGCCCCGGCCCAGATCATCAACGACGTGCGCCGCCACGGCGTAAAGGTGCGACCGGTGGACGTGCGGTTTGCCGGATGGGATTGTGGGTTGGAACCCCGCCCCCCACGTAGGTCGGCCTTACACGGCCGACGGCCAGAACCCGACCTAGGCACCGCCCGTCGGGAACGGGAAAGTCCGGAGCCTGATGCCGGCACCGATTTGAGGGGTCAGGGATCAGGGGTCAGGGGTCAGGGGGATTCACAGAAATTGACAGGCTCCGC
The DNA here is from genome assembly GCA_007694885.1 of Wenzhouxiangella sp. Lineage (GTDB taxonomy): Bacteria > Pseudomonadota > Gammaproteobacteria > Xanthomonadales > Wenzhouxiangellaceae > Wenzhouxiangella. Next base: position 6,008 of record REEW01000117.1, read on the forward strand.
GATGAGGGGCCAGGAACCAGGGACCATGGCCCGTAGGTCGGCCTTACACGGCCGACGGCCAGAACCCGACCCCGGCACCGCCCGTCGGGGGTGTAACCCCGACCCACGACCGGCAATGAACGATCCCATCATCCGCCTGGGCTTGCGAATGGTCAAGGGCCTGAAGGTCGACAGCGCCGAGCGCATCGTGGCGGCGCGCAGGGAACGGGCTTTTGCCGACGTCCAGGATCTGGCCGTTCGGGCGCGGCTGGACCGGGGGCAACTGAAAGTTCTGGCCGAGGCCGGGGCGCTGAAAGGCCTGGCCGGGCATCGCCGACGCGCGCGCTGGGAGGCCCTGGCCGTGCAGCGCCAGGGCGACCTGCTCGACTCGGCCGCGATTGCCGAGCCGCGCACCACGATTCGACCGGCGGATGCCTGCAGCGAGCTGCTGGCCGACTACGCCAGTACCGGACTGAGCCTGGATCACCACCCGGTCGCGCTGCTACGCCGGGTGCTGAACAAGCGCGTTCGCAGCGCCCGGACCTTGAGCAAGACCGCCGACGGCACGCGCGTGGAGGCCTGCGGCCTGGTCACCCACCGCCAGCGCCCGGGCACGGCCTCCGGCGTGATCTTTCTGTCGCTGGAAGACGAGACCGGCATCATCAACGTCATCGTCTGGCCCAAGCTGATCGA
>REEW01000156.1 GCA_007694885.1 Wenzhouxiangella sp.
GCCGCGGCCAGACTTTCGGCCTGGTCGGTGAATCCGGCTGCGGCAAGACCACCCTGGGTCGCAGCCTGCTGCGTCTGACCGAACCGACGGCAGGCCATGTGCTGTTTGACGGCGAGGACGTCACCGGCGCCGACGAGACCACGCTGCGACGCCTGCGCAAACGGATGCAGATCATCTTCCAGGATCCCTACTCCTCGCTCAACCCGCGCATGACCGTAGCCGACATCCTGCTCGAGGCACTCAAGGAATATCGACCGCAGGCGAGCCGCGCCGAGCACCGCGATGCCGCCCGCGAACTGCTGACCAAGGTCGACCTGCCGCCCAGCCACCTGGGCCGCTACCCGCACGAGTTCTCCGGCGGGCAGCGCCAGCGCATCGGCATTGCCCGCGCGCTGGCGGTCAATCCCGAGTTCCTGGTCTGCGACGAGTCGGTCTCGGCCCTGGACGTCTCGGTCCAGGCCCAGATTCTCAACCTGCTGCTGGATCTGCAGGAAGAGTTCGACCTGACCTACCTGTTCATCTCGCACGATCTGAGCGTGGTCAACTTCATCTCCGACTACGTCGGCGTGATGAACCAGGGCAAGCTGGTCGAATACGGCAGCGCCGAGCAGATTTACACCGACCCGCAACAGGACTACACGCGGAAACTGCTGGCGGCGATTCCCAAGGGGTTGTGACCGGGCCCCGATCGCCCTGCGTCTGGCTGCTGTCGGCCTACCACGCCGACAGCCACGCCGCCTGGGCCGACTGGCTGGTCGGTCACTTCCCCGCCATCGACTGGCAACTCCGGACCCTGCCGGGACGGCATTTCGCCTGGCGCATACGCGGCAACCCGCTGAGCTGGCTGGACCAGCTGCCCGACACTTCCCCAGACCTGGTCCTGGCCACCTCCATGGTCGATCTGGCCACGATCAAGGGACTGCACCCGCGCCTGCACGACGTGCCCTGCTGGCTGTATTTCCACGAAAACCAGTTCGCCTACCCGCAAAGCGAGCGCCAGTTTCGCAGCCTGGATCCGTGCATGGTTCAGCTCTACGCGGCGCTGGCCGCCGACCGCGTCCTGTTCAACTCGCGCTTCAACCGCGACAGCTTTCTGGACGGGGTGCAGGCGCTGATGGAGCGGCTACCCGACCAGCAGCCGGAGGACTTGCGCAGCCGTCTCGAACCACGCTGCGAGGTACTGCCGGTACCCGTGAAGTCGCTAAAAGCATCTAAAATGCGCGATCATGGGCTTATCGTCTGGAATCATCGCTGGGAGTACGACAAGGCGCCGGAACGCTTCAGCGCTGCGGTGCTCACCCTTGCCACACTTGGACTCGACTTCCGCCTGGCCCTGCTGGGCAAACGCGCCCGCCGCGCACCGGTCGCGCTGGGCCAAATCCGCGCCAGCCTGGCATCGCGCGTCGTCGCCGACGGCCACCTGCCGCGGAGCGAGTACGAAGCACTGCTCGGCCGGGCCGGCATCGTGGTCAGCACGGCCATCCACGAGTTCCAGGGCTTGAGCATTCTGGAAGCGGCCAGCGCCGGGGCACGGCCGCTGGTGCCGAACGCGCTCTGCTACCCGGAACAATACCCGGCCGCCTATCGCTATCCGCCGGAAAATCCTGAAGCACTGGTTTCACGTCTGGCGGACTGGCTGACCGGACAGTTGCCGCCGCGCCATGCGCCCGAGGCCTGGCTGGGGCCGGCGCTGAACTCGCGCTGGGAAGCCCTGCTGAGCCCTGTTGTCAACAAGACGGCTTGATCCCGCTGATCGCTCAGCCTTCCGGTTCGAATTCCCTCGACCCGTCTCCCGAAGCGAGACGGTCGGCGGCCTGTTCCAGGTGCTCCCGGGCCTCGATCGTGCGATGGAAGTCGGCCCCGGCGGTGGCCTCGAGATCGGCAACTGCCCCGGCCAGCGCCTCCGTCGCTTCGGCCAGCTCGCCGGCGTCCAGCGCAGTGCGGCCCAGCCCAAGCTGAAACATGCCGATCAAAAAGCGATTGTCGGGGGACAAACGCAAGACCCGCTCCAGCGCGCTGCGATGCAAGGCCAGGGCCTCGTCCGTGCGACCAAGATCGCGCAGGCAATTGGCCAGGTTGTAGTCGGCGGTCATGCCGCGGGGATGTTCGGGCCCGTGCAGCGCGTGGATTCCGGCGCGGGCGCGCTCGTAATAGGGCAGGGCTTCTTCGGCCCGGCCCTGCTGACGAAGGCTGCCGGCCAGGTTGCCGATCGGCGGCAAAATGGCGGGATGATCGGGCCCGTAGAGTTCTTCACCCATAGCCAGCGCGCGGCGCAGCCAGGGCTCGGCTTCGGCATATTGCTGCTGACGCAAGTGGAGCACGGCCAGATCGTTGAGCGCGCTGATCTCCGATGACAGCGCTCGCGGATCGTCCCAGCCGGCCAGTTCGGCCAGCACCTGCTCATAGCGCGCCTGGGCCTGATCGAAGCGAAAGTCGTCGGAGTAGACCTGGGCGAGAATACGCAAGGCCTGCAGACGTTCCTCGATCACGGCATCGTCGACCGCACCGGCGGTCAGGGTTTCGGCTTCGAGCAGCAGGGTCTCGGCCTGTTCATAGCGCTGCAGCTGCTGCAGCGCCGAGGCCTTGACGGTCAACGCAGCGATCAGCAGATAGGCCTCGTCCGGCGCTTCGCTGCGCATTTGCTCCAGCGTGCGGCGGACCGAATCCAGCCCCTGCTCGTAGCGGGCCTCCAGAACATCCAGATGGGCCAGCTCGGTCAGCGCGGCAAGGTGGAGATCTCGCGGCCCATGCGTTTCGCTCAGGCGGGCCGCCGAGCGCATCTGCTCACGGGCGATGTCGTTCTGACCGATGGCGCGGTAGGCCGCGGCAATGGTGTACTGGATGTCGGCCAGCACCTGCGGCTGCCCGGCCAGCTCGCTGGCCGAGCGCTCGGCGGCCTGGTCAAGCAGTTGCCGAAGCAGCGCGGTGTCGAACCCTTCGGCCCAAACCGGATCGACCGAGCGGAAAATATTCTGAACGAAGCTCGCCGTCCGGGCAGCCCGTTCGGCCTCGACCTGGGCCCGATCGCGCTCGGCCCGGGCCTGGGTCAGCCCCCAGGACGCCAACAACAGGCCGCCGACCAGCGCCACAGCGACCATTCCGCCGGCGGCCACCGGCAGGCGGTTGCGGCTGAAAAATTTGCGCCAGCGGTAGGACAGGCTGGGCGGGACCGCCTCGACGCGCTGGTTGTTGAGATGGCGGGCAACCTCGTCGGCCAGGGCCGCGGCCGAGGCATAGCGGCGCTCCCGGTCCGGGGCGATCGCCCGGGCGACAATCCAGCGCAACTCCTCGGGCAGGCGTCGCGCCGCAGCGGCCGCTTCCGCAGAGAAAGTCGGCTCGGGCGTCGGCTTTTCCGGGATGATGCTGCGCGTCTGAAGCAGCTCGCAGAAAGAGCTCAGCGCCGCACGCGAACTGTCGGCCAGCGGCCGCAACCCGGTCAGCAGTTCAAACAGCAAAATGCCGAGCGCGTACACGTCGGTGCGCGTGTCCAGGCTCGCGGCATCACCGGCCAGCTGCTCCGGGCTCATGTAGGCACGCGTCCCGGCCCGGTCGGTCTGGGTGGCCCGGTCGCTCTGGCCCTCCTCGAGCAGGCTGGTGGCCACGCCGAAATCGATGATCTTGGGCAGGGCCCGTCCGTCGACCTCGCTGACCAGGATGTTGGCCGGCTTGAGATCGCGATGCAGAACACCGCGCTGGTGGGCATGCTGGACCCCCTGGCACACCCGCAGGAACAGGCTCAGACGCCCTGCCCGATCCAGATCGTGTTGATTGCAGTAGGCAAGAATCGGCTCACCGCGCACCCATTCCATCGCAAACCAGGGCCGGCCGTCGTCGGTTTCACCGGCGTCGAGTACCTGGGCGATGTAGGGGTGGTGCATGCGCGCCAGCATCGCGCACTCGACCTCGAACATGGCCCGGCCAATCGGCTGACCGCGGGCACGGTGAACCAGCTTGATCGCGACCTTGCGCTGGACCGGCTCGGTCTGCTCGGCCAGGAACACCTCGCCCATGCCGCCCGACCCGAGCCGACTCAGCAGTCGGTAAGGACCGATGACGGACGGAATGTCTTCCGACCAGACGACATCAGGCTCCGCATCCTGCTCGATGCGGGTAGGTTCGTCGTCGAAAGAGTCGCGAGTAGTCACCCCGAAAGTATAGGGGGTCGGTAGCGGCCGGGGTCTGGTCCCGGCCGTTGGGTCCCGGTAATCCCGCGTCACCAAACCCTGCAGACTGCTGCATCGGGGGGTGTCGGGTGCTTCGGACCGACCGCGGCGCGGGAGACCCTCCCCAATCAGCAGCATCCAACCGATCCGAAACGCTCCGAACGAAACCCGCACCACTGCCAGCTGCCCCGAAAACAATCCCGCGAGCAGCCAGCTCCCCGAAACGGGCAGTCTCTCCCAAGCCGATCGCCGCGGCCGGCCCGAAGCACCCGGCACCCCCCGATGCTCGAAACCCTCTAGAGAAAAGGCCTGACCAGCTCGCCAAGACTGCGACTGCGAATCAGCCGACCGGCCGCTGCGATATCCGGGGCGAAGTAGCGGTCACGATCGTAGAACGAGACCTGCTCGCGCAACAGCGCCTTGCCCTTTTCCAGCGCGGGGCTGGACTTGAGCGGCCGGCGGAAATCCAGCCCCTGGGCCGCCGCCAGCCATTCGATGGCCAGGATTCCTTCCAGGTTGGCGTAAACATCGGCCAGGCGGCGAGCGGCGAACGTGGCCATGGACACGTGATCTTCCTGGTTGGCCGAAGTCGGCAGCGAGTCCACCGAGGCCGGGTGGGCCAGGCTCTTGTTTTCGCTGGCCAGGGCCGCAGCCGAGACCTGGGCGATCATGAAGCCGGAATTCAGCCCGCCGTTATCGACCAGGAACGGCGGCAGACCGCTCAGGTTGGTGTCGATCAGCAAGGCCGTGCGCCGCTCCGACAGGGCGCCGATCTCGGCCATGGCGATGGCCAGCTGATCGGCGGCCATGGCCACCGGCTCGGCGTGGAAATTGCCGCCGGAGAGAATCTCGTCGTCGCCGGCGAACACCAGCGGGTTGTCCGACACGCCGTTGACCTCGGTCATGAGAATGCCGGCGGCAAACCGCAGCTGCTGCAGGCACGCCCCCATGACCTGGGGCTGGCAGCGCAGCGAGTAGGGATCCTGGACTTTCTCGCAACCGGCGTGGCTGGCACCGATTTCCGAGCTTTCTTCCAGCAACTCGCGATAGCGGCGGGCCATCTCGATCTGGGCGGCCTGGCCCCTGACCTGGTGGATGCGCTCGTCGAACGGCTGGCGCGAACCCAGTGCAGCCTCGACCGCCATGGCCCCGACCAGGGTCGCCGAACGCAGGGCGTTCTCGGCATCCATCAGCCCCTCCAGGGCCAGCGCAGTCGAAACCTGGGTGCCGTTGAGCAGGGCCAGACCTTCCTTGGGCGCCAGGGTCAGCGGCTGCAGACCGACCTCAGCCAGCGCCCGACCAGCCGGCTGCGGCCGTCCATCGACGAGCACCTCGCCTTCGCCCAGCAGCACGCAGGCCAGGTGAGCCAGCGGGGCCAGATCGCCCGAAGCCCCGACCGATCCCTTCTCCGGAATGGCCGGGACGATATCGTGCTCTAGCAGGGCGATCAGTGCCTCGATGACTGCGCGGCGCACCCCGGAATAACCGCGCGCAAGCGAGTTGATCTTGGCCACGATGAGCAGGCGCACACTGGCCGGGGCCATGAAGTCGCCAAGCCCGGCAGCATGCGACAGCACGATGCTGCGCTGCAGGGTTTCAAGCTCCTCGGCCGGAATGCGGGTGTTGGCCAGCAGACCGAATCCGGTGTTGATGCCGTAGACCGTGCGCCCCTGGGCAATCACCCGCTGGACGGCAGCGGCCGACGCGTCAACGGCCGGCCAGACGTCGGGATGCAGATTCACCCGCACCGGCTCGTCGCGCACCCGGCGCAGATCCTCCAGGCCAAGCCGACCCGGTTCGAGCGCCAGCGTCCAGGCCATCAGCGCGCCTCCCGATCCAGCATCGGCAAGTCCAGCCCGACCTCGCGCGCGCAGGCCACCGCCTCGTCGTAGCCGGCATCGGCATGGCGCATCACGCCCGAGGCCGGGTCGTTGCGCAGCACCCGGGCCAGGCGACGGGCGGCGGCCTGCGTTCCATCGGCGACGATGACCATGCCGGCGTGCTGGCTGTAGCCCATGCCCACCCCACCGCCGTGGTGCAGGCTGACCCAGGTCGCCCCGCCGGCGGTGTTGAGCAGGGCGTTGAGCAGCGGCCAGTCCGAGACCGCATCCGAGCCGTCGCGCATGGCTTCGGTCTCGCGGTTGGGCGAGGCCACCGAGCCGGAATCCAGGTGATCACGACCGATCACGATGGGTGCTTTCAGCTCACCACTGGCGACCATCTCGTTGAAGGCCAGCCCCAAGCGCACGCGGTCCTTGACCCCGACCCAGCAGATGCGCGCCGGCAGGCCCTGGAAGTGAATGCGCTGTTGCGCCATGTCCAGCCAGTTGTGCAGATGGGCATCGTCCGGCAGCAGCTGCTTGACCTTTTCGTCGGTGGCGAAGATGTCGGCCGGGTCGCCGCTCAAGGCCACCCAGCGGAAGGGACCGACGCCGCGGCAGAACAGCGGCCGGATATAGGCCGGGACGAAGCCGGG
>REEW01000094.1 GCA_007694885.1 Wenzhouxiangella sp.
TGGCGGAGTGGACGGGACTCGAACCCGCGACCCCCGGCGTGACAGGCCGGTATTCTAACCAACTGAACTACCACTCCAAAAAACCTGGTGGGTGCTGACGGGCTCGAACCGCCGACCCTCGCCTTGTAAGGGCGATGCTCTCCCAGCTGAGCTAAGCACCCGGGCAATCAAGCCCGTTATTTTATCGCGTCTTTGAAACCTTTACCAGCCTTGAATGAAGGAGTTTTCGAGGCCTTGATCTTGATGGTTTCGCCGGTGGCGGGATTACGGCCAGTGCGCGCTGCGCGCTTTTTGACCGAGAAGGTGCCGAAACCGATCAGGGAAACGGTATCGCCCTTCTTCAGAGCCTTGGCAATGGACCCGGTGAACGCCTCGAGCGCGCGCTGCGCGTCGGCTTTGCTCAAACCGGACTCAGAAGCCATTGCATCAACTAATTCAGCTTTATTCATTCTGTCATGCTCCAAATTCTATTGTGTGTACATCCATTTGGCTGGTGATTCCTATCCGGCTTAAGCCCCGCCGTATTTGGCGACCAGCCCCCTCGAACCCGCCCGATGGTAGCCCAAGCCGCATCGGTGGGCAAGCTTGCTGCCCGCGTAAGCGCGGGCCTATCTACCCTCGATGGCGCTATTTTAGCGCGGATTGGGCTGCTTCGGAGGCTCAATGTGCCCGGATCGTGCTGCCGGAGGGATCCGACTTCGAAGGCGATGCCGCGTCCGAGTCCTCGCCTTCAGGCAGTCTCTCCAGGGCCAGTTCAAGGACCTCGTCAATCCACTGTACCGGCTTGATTTCCAGTCCCTTTTTAATACGCTGGGGAATCTCGACCAGATCTTTTTCATTTTCGCTGGGAATCAGGACCAGGCGAATCCCGCCGCGCAGGGCGGCCAGAAGTTTTTCCTTCAGGCCGCCAATCGGCAGAACCTTGCCGCGCAAGGTGATCTCACCGGTCATGGCCACGTCCGATCGAACCGGTACGCTGGTCAGGATGGACACCAGCGCGGTGACCATGGCGATCCCGGCGCTCGGCCCGTCCTTGGGCGTGGCACCCTCGGGCACGTGGATGTGGATGTCGCGGTTCTGATGGAAGTCCTCGGCGATTCCGAGCGCGCCGGCCCGTGAACGCACAACCGACAGAGCTGCCTGCGTCGATTCCTGCATGACGCTGCCGAGCTGGCCGGTCTGGGTCAGCTTGCCCTTGCCCGGCACCGCGGCGGCCTCGATCTGCAGCAGCTCACCGCCAACCTCGGTCCAGGCCAGGCCGGTGACCTGACCGATTTCGTTTTCTTCCTCGGCGCGACCGTAGCGGTGACGGCGCACGCCAAGGTACTTGTCGAGGTTGCGCACGGTCACCTGGCGGCTTTCCATCTTGTCGTCCAGGCTCAGCTCCTTGACCACCTTGCGACAGATCTTGGCCAGCTCACGCTCGAGATTGCGCACCCCGGCCTCGCGCGTGTAATAGCGGATGATGTCGGTGATCGCGCCCTGGCTGATCGAGATCTCGCCATCTTTCAGGCCATGCTGCCGAATCTGCTTCGAGAGCAGGTAACGAGTAGCGATGTTGAGCTTTTCGTCTTCGGTGTAGCCGGGAATGCGGATGATTTCCATCCGGTCCAGCAGGGCCGGCGGAATATTGAGCGAATTGGCCGTGGCCACGAACATCACTTCCGACAGGTCGAAATCGACTTCCAGGTAGTGATCACCGAAGGTGTTGTTCTGCTCGGGATCGAGCACTTCGAGAAGCGCCGATGAAGGGTCGCCGCGGAAGTCCATCGACATCTTGTCGAGTTCGTCGAGCATGAACAGCGGATTGCGCGTTCCGATCTTGCCCAGGTTCTGGAGAACGCGGCCCGGCATCGAGCCGATGTAGGTCCGGCGATGGCCTCGGATCTCGGCCTCGTCGCGCACACCGCCCAGGCTCATGCGAATGAACTCACGGCCGGTGGCTCTGGCGATCGAGCGCCCCAGAGAGGTCTTGCCCACTCCGGGCGGACCGACCAGGCACAGGATCGGCCCCTTGAGCTTCTTGACCCGTTGCTGCACGGCAAGGTATTCGAGAATGCGTTCCTTGACCCGCTCGAGACCGTAATGATCGGCTTCGAGCACGTCCTCGGCCGCGCGCAGGTTGTTGCGAATCCGGCTGCGCTTCTTCCACGGCATCATCAGCATCCAGTCCAGGTAGTTGCGCACCACCGTGGCTTCGGCTGACATCGGCGACATCATCTTGAGCTTGTTGAGCTCGGTCTTGGCCTTTTCCAGCGCCTCGGGCGGCATGCCGGCTTTTTCGATCCTGGTTTCCAGATCACCCAGATCGGTGCCGGTCTCGTCAAGATCGCCCAGTTCCTTCTGGATCGCCTTCATCTGCTCGTTGAGGTAGTACTCGCGCTGGCTTTTCTCCATCTGGGTCTTGACCCGGCCGCGAATCCGCTTTTCGAGCTTGAGCACGTCGATCTCGCCTTCGATCAGCGCCATCAAACGCTCCATGCGCTGCAGAACCGATGGCGTTTCAAGGATCTGCTGCTTGTCCTCGATCCGAATACCGAGGTGGGCGGCGATGGTATCGGCCAAGCGGCTGGGGTCTTCGATGCCCGACAGCGTGGTCAGCAATTCCGGCGGAATCTTGCGGCTGAGTTTGACGTATTGCTCGAACAGGCCGAGCAGGCTGCGGGTGGTGACTTCCAGGGCGCGCTCGTCTTCCAGTTCCACAGCCTCGAGATGACTCCAGTTTCCGGCCAGATAACCCTCCTGCTCTTCCAGGTTGTGGATGCGCACTCGCTCCACGCCTTCGACCAGCACCTTGGTCGTGCCGTCCGGCAGACGCAGCATTTGCAGGATGGTCGCAATCGTCCCGCATTCAAACAGGTCTTCGGCTTCAGGCGACTCGGTCTCGGGGTTTTTCTGCGTGACCAGCAGAATCTGCTTGTCCACGTTCATCGTTTCCTCAAGCGCCCGGACCGAACGCTCGCGGCCGACAAACAGCGGGATCACCATGTGCGGAAATACCACCACGTCGCGCAGGCTCAACACCGGCGTCGGCTGTTTCGGTGGTTGCGCGGAAGCGCTGGAGGATGCTTGACTAGCCATAATCGAAAAAGTCTCTTGATGAAGTAAGGATCGGGCCGTTACGGCCGCTGCTGTTCTAGCATATTGGCCCCGGGGACGCTCGATTCAAGCACCCCACCCAAACCAGGACGACGGAAAGCACGTTTGCAGCGTGCAACAGGAGGCGCGAAGCGCCGGTGAGCGCCGCTGCCCAGGGAGATTCGATGGACTGCGAAGATCAGTACGGAGTTCAGGACTCGGCGCCGGCGCGCTGCTTGCCCTTGCCTTCGTAGATCAGGTAGGGCTCCGAGTCGCCGTTGACCACGGCTTCGTCGATGACGATCTTGCTGATGTCCTGCATCGACGGCAGTTCGTACATGGACTCCAGCAGCACATTTTCCAGGATGGTCCGCAAACCCCTGGCGCCGGTCTTGCGGGCCATGGCCTTGCGGGCGATGGCGTGCAGGGCGTCCTCGCGCACCTCCAGCTCACACTGATCCATTTCGAACAGTTTCTGGAACTGCTTGACCACCGCGTTCTTCGGCTCGATCAGAATCCGCACCAGGGCCTCTTCATCGAGCTCACCCAGTGTAGCGACCACCGGCATACGGCCGACGAATTCCGGAATCAGGCCGAAGCGAATCAGGTCTTCGGGCTCGGCCTTGGCCAGCAGCGCGGAGGAGTCCATCGACTCGGCCGAGCGGACCTCTGCCCGAAAACCGATCCCGGCCGACTCCGAGCGCGCCTGGATGACCTTGTCGAGCCCGGCAAACGCACCGCCGCAGATGAACAGGATGTTGCGCGTATCGACCTGGAGAAATTCCTGCTGGGGATGCTTGCGCCCGCCCTGCGGCGGAACCGAGGCCAGGGTGCCCTCGATGAGCTTGAGCAGGGCCTGCTGCACGCCTTCACCGGACACGTCGCGGGTGATCGACGGATTTTCGGCCTTGCGCGAAATCTTGTCGATCTCATCGATATAGACGATGCCGCTTTGGGCTTTTTCGACATCGTAGTCGCACTTTTGGAGCAGCTTCTGAATGATGTTCTCGACGTCTTCGCCGACGTAACCGGCTTCGGTCAAGGTGGTTGCGTCGGCGATGGTGAACGGCACGTTCAGCATCCGGGCCAGGGTTTCGGCCAGCAGGGTCTTGCCCGAGCCGGTCGGCCCGATCAGCAGAATATTGGACTTGGCCAGCTCGACGTCGTCGCGGTGCTTGTGCGATTCCAGCCGCTTGTAGTGGTTGTAAACGGCCACCGACAAGACCTTCTTGGCCGGCTGCTGGCCGATGACGTAGTTGTCCAGAAAGGCATGGATTTCGTGCGGCGTGGGCAACTGTTCGCGCTCGGACAGGCTGGTTTCCTCCAGCTCCTCGCGGATGATGTCGTTGCAAAGCTCGACGCACTCGTCGCAGATGTAGACGCTCGGTCCGGCAATCAGCTTCCTGACCTCGTGCTGGCTCTTGCCGCAAAACGAGCAGTAAAGAATCTTGCCGTCGCTGGTCGAATCGCTCATGTCGCTGTCACTGATTCCGCTGATTCGGTCGATGCCCAGTGTACCCGAAACTCTGCGGGCCTATGAAGAATGGCGGGCCGAGAGGACCTCGTCGATCAGGCCATATTCCTTCGCCTCCCCGGCGGCCAGGAACTTGTCGCGGTCGGTGTCGTTTTCGATCGTTTCCAGCGACTGTCCGGTGTGGTGCTGCAAAATCCGGTTGAGCGAATCCTTCAGCTTGAGGATTTCGCGCGCATGGATGTCGATGTCCGAGGCCTGGCCCTGAAATCCACCCAGCGGCTGATGAATCATGACCCGCGAGTGGGGCAAGGCGTAGCGCTTGCCGGGCGCACCGGCCGCGAGCAGCAGCGCGCCCATGCTGGCCGCCTGGCCGATGCACATGGTCGACACGTCGGCCTTGACGAACTGCATGGTGTCGTAGATCGCCATCCCTGCCGTCACCGAGCCGCCCGGCGAGTTGATGTAGATGCTGATGTCCTTGTCGGGGTTTTCCGACTCCAGGAACAGCAACTGGGCAACGACGAGGTTGGCCGAATAGTCCTCGATCGGACCGATGATGAAAATCACCCGCTCCTTGAGCAGGCGCGAGTAGATGTCGTAGGCGCGTTCGCCGCGGGCCGATTGCTCGACCACCATGGGAACCAGATTGAGTGCTTTTTCGTCCATCACGTGTCCAGGGCTTCTTTGAAGCTCATCGATTTGTCGGTCACCTCCGCCTGATCCAGGATGAGGTCGAGGACCTGTTCCTCTAGAACGATATTCTCCACCTGGTCCATGAGTCTTTCGTCAGCACGGTAGATTTCGATGATCTGATTGGGGTCTTCATAGGTCTCGGCGATCTCTTCGAGCTTTGCCCGGACCTTGTCCTGGTCGATGGTGATTTCGTTGCGTCGGGCCAGTTCGCCCATCACCAGCCCCAGGCGCAGGCGCTTTTCGGCCGGCCCCATGAACTGCTCGACCGGCGGCATCTGCTCCTGGCCCGACTGCTGGGCGTACTGCTGGGCCATCTGGCGCGCCTCCTGGAGAATGCTGCTGCGCGGCAGCTTGACATCGGAGAAATGCTCGCCGAGCTTGTCGGTGACCGCGCTCTTGAGACGGTTGGCAACGCCCTGGCGCAGCTCGCGCTCGAGGTTCTTGCGCACGTCCTTGCGCAGCTGTTCCACCCCTCCTTCGATGCCGAACAGGGCGGCGAACTCGTCGTCGACCTCCGGCAGATCCGAGGCTTCGACCTTGTTGGTGGTCAGCTCCAGGGTCGCGGTTTTTCCAGCCAGCGACGGGTAGCGGTAATCGTCCGGGAAGGTCAACTCCACCGATTTGCTTTCACCGGCGCCGGTTCCCAGCAGTGCGGCTTCCAGGTCCGGAAACGAGGGCATCTTGCCCAGCGTCGGCGCCAGTTCGTGGTGCCCGGCCTCCGGCACGCGCTCACCGTCTGCGTCGGCCACATAGGACAGGTGGACGCGATCGCCGATCTCTGCAGGCCGGTCGACTTCTTCCCATTCGCGGCGCTGCTCACGCAAGGTGTCGATCATGTCGTCGACGTCGGATTCGGCCACTTCAGCCACCGGGCGTTCAAAGCTGAAACCGCTGACGTCGATGTCGGGCAATTCCGGAAAGACCTCGAGTTCGGCGACGAACTCGAAATCGCCTTCGAGTTCGAGCCCCGAAGACGGCTCGAGCCGGGAGACTCCGGCCACGCGCATCTTTTCCTGGCCAATGGCCTCCTGCAGGCTGGTCTCCATGACCTTGCCGATGACTTCCTCGCGGACCTGCTTGCCGTAGCGCTGCCGGACCACGTTCAACGGCACCTTGCCCGGCCGGAAACCCTTCAGGCGAACCTGGCGGCGCAGTTCATCAAGGCGGGAGGCAACCTCGGAGGCAATATCGTCCCCGGGCACCTGGACGGTCATTCGGCGTTCGAGATCGCCAGTTTTTTCAACGGATACCTGCATGCTCGCTTGTCTCTATGAATACCTGAATCGCAGACTGACGCGACCTCGACTTGGGGGCAACGCGTCGGCGTAGTGGATGGTGGGCCGCCAGGGACTCGAACCCCGAACCTACTGATTAAGAGTCAGCTGCTC
>REEW01000118.1 GCA_007694885.1 Wenzhouxiangella sp.
GCGCTGATCGACAGCGGGGCGGATATTGCCATGCTGATGCAGCCGGTTGGTAATTCGACGGCGCTGACGCTGCTCGAGCGTGGCCTGAGTCTGATCCCGGTGACCGACTGGAACCGGGGCAACAATCGCATTGTGTTCCCCTACCTTCAGCCCGGGCGCCTGGTGCCGGCCGACTACGCGCCGTTCTTTCCCGGGACGCAGGTTCCCGGGATGACCCAACCGGTCGAGACCCTGGTCACCCAGCTCTTGCTGGCCGGCCCTGCCGCGGCCCGAGAGACGGTACTTGGAACGCAGGGTCCGGCCAGTTTCATTCCGCGCGCGCTCCCGTTGACCGATCAGGCGGTCGAACGCATCAACGTCGCGATCGGAACCGCCGAGGAGATCTATCCGGTACTTCCGCAGGCACGCGCGCTGGCACCGCGCCTGCCCAGGCCGCCGGAGTCACTGAGCCCTTCGCCGGCTGCATCGGGCCTGTCTCTGCTGGCCATTGCGCTGTTGATCTGGATGGCCTGGCTGCTGTTGCGGCCGCTCTCTGACCCGGGCCGGGATCAGTGACCGTGTTCTCGTCTCAGCGGTGGTCAGGAAGCATGAAGCGTTGGCTTCGTGGCGCGGTTCTGATGATCGCCACGGGTGTTGTTTCCGCCCAGGTTCTGGCCGGCACCGGCGAGATGCGCGTTGCGGGGCTGGATGATCTCGAGGCCCGGATTGCCTACATCGAGGAGATGAGCCTGATCACAGGCGACTTGCAGGGCGCGGACCGCGACGGACTCCAGTTTCGCCTCGATCAGTTGATGCTGGGCGCACTCGGAAGCGCAAACATGGCCTTGCTTGAGGTCATGGCGTTGGAGCCCGATGCGGGTGTGGTCGTCAGGGAGCGTGCCGAGACCCTTGCGATCTGGCTGCTGGAGACGTCGATTTCCCGCCTGGAAGAAATCTACGGGAGGATCAACCTGGAGCGGTCTGCCCACGACGAGTTTGAAGGCGGTGTCTCGGCACACGTTTCCCGCGCGTTCGTTCAGGATCTGACGATCGTGGTCCTTGAATACATGAACGCGCTCGGCAGTCTGCTCCGGGTGGCCGAGCAGTTCGGTGCGAGCGTTGAGGGGGAACGGGACATATTCGAGCAGTTCGTGGTGCGAAACGTAGAGCAACTCCACGGCCAGATCCGGCTTGATGCCCAGACCTTGTCTGAATTGCGCCGCGGTCTCGCTGCCGACGCCTCGAACGCAGGCATCGAATCCGCTCTGCGCGCTGTTGGCCACAAGCAGACCCGAAACCTGGCAAACATGGCCGCCTGGCTTGAATTGCTCGACGACCTCGGCGTCGATACGGTCAGCCACCGAAGCTTGCTGATTCAGCAGCGCGGGCGCATCGGCACCGAAATACTCCAACGTGGGGTTTTCGCCACCATCTGGCGCGATCAGGCCCAGCGCATCTGGCGCAATGCCGCCCGCAATGGTCCCAATTTCATTTTGCAGCTGTTCACGTTCCTGGCGGTTCTGCTATTGGCCTGGATTGTGGCCCATGCGATCCGCCGGGCGTTGAAGATGATCATGGACAGCTCTTTGGTCCGGCTCAGCCAGTTGATGGAGGACCGGCTGCTTAGCCTGTCGTTCGGACTGATGTTTCTGGCCGGAATCATCGTTGCTCTGACAACCATCGGGTGGTCGGTAATGCCGATGCTGGCCGGGCTGGGGGTCGCGGGGCTGGTGATCGGTTTTGCCCTGCAGGATTCCCTGAAAAGCTTTGTCGCCGGCTGGATGATCCTGGTCTATCACGCCTACGACGTGGGTGACTACGTTCAGGTAGCGGGCACGGAAGGCAAGGTACGCCGGATGACGCTCAGCAGCACCCGGATTGCCACCCGGGACAACACCATCAAGCTGGTGCCCAACCGGAAGATCTGGGAGGACACGATCGTGAACCTGACCGCGAGCAGGGCGCGGCGTCTGGAGCTGGAGGTTTGCTGTGATTCGGGCAACGACATGGATCAGGTTGAAAACGCGATCCGTGAACTTCTTGCAGAGCACCCGCAGATTCTGAACAGACCCAGGCCGGACGTGTACCTGAGCGGCCATGGCACTTCCGAGATGACATTCCTTGTGCAGCCCTGGGTGCGGACGGAAGATTACTGGGCGATGCGCAGGGCACTGCTGAAGGAAATCAGGCAGCGCTTCGAGCGCGAAGGAATACGTTGAATCCGGGACAGGAGCAACACGAACTCATCCCAGGTCAGATGGCAATAGTGGATTTTGAGCAGGCCTCGCGGTTGCGCTTCGAGGAGGGACAATGAACGTCTTGCAGGAGGTCTTTGCGAGCTACCGTGTCGCGCTGCGGTTTCTCGTACCGTTCACCCTGATCCATCTGTCGGTCCGTCTGCTGGCGCTGGCGGTCATCGTACCGGTAACGGGTGTCGTGCTGGCCGCTTCGCTGGCCGCCTCCGGCCGGAACGTGGTCACCGACCAGGAGATTGCGTGGTTCCTGTTGACACCGGCCGGCCTGGTCGGGGCGCTGGCGCTGATCAGCCTGTCGATCGTGGCCAGCGTGCTCGATGTTGCCGTGATGACCGATGCCTTGCGTCGGGGCGAGAGCAGGGCAACCCGGGCGGTGCTTTCGGCGCTGGCGCTGTTTCTCGCGCGGTTTGCGGGCTTGTTCAGCTTCGCGTTGCAGCTCGTCGTGCGCGTGCTGCTGATCGCCGCACCCTTTCTTGTCGTCTGTGCAGTGATTGCGTGGCTGGCGCTTGGCCGCTACGACATCAACTATTACCTGACCTATCGGCCGCCGGCCTTTGTTGCTGCCAGCGCAATCATCGCTGCGTTACTGGCGGCGCTCGCCGTCGTCCTTGTGGCGCGCTTGTCGCGCTGGGCCATCGCCCTGCATCTGTTCCTGTTCGGAAAGGTGCCGCCGCGACGGAGTTTTGCTGAAAGCGCGCACCGGCTGCAGGGGCATCGACTTCAGGTCGTTGGGCGGGTGGTGGTCTGGGCCCTGCTGCGCAGCCTGCTGTTTTCGTCCGTCGCCGGTATCGTCTCGCTGCTGGTCAGTGGGGCTCAGCAGCTGTTCGGGGCAAACCTTCAGGTGCTGGTCTTCTCGATCGTTGTGCTGTTGTTGCTGTGGGCGCTTGCCAACGCCGTCCTGTCGGCCTGTGCCAACGGTGCGCTTGCAGCCCTGCTCGACCGGATCTACCGAGACAAGGCGGGCGATGAGCCCGAGAACGCGCCGGCTGTTCCCCGGCGACCTCTGGCCCGGGGTGCACTTCCGGTTTCGTTGCTGCTCGGCGGTGCCGCGGTTGCGCTGGTCGGGGGGCTCTACCTGGGAGGCAGCCTGGCCGATCGTGTCAGCGCCGAGCGCGAGGTCGAAATCATTGCCCATCGTGGGGCCTCGGTGGCCCGACCGGAGAACACCATGGCCGCCTTCGAGCAGGCCCTGGTCGAAGGCGCCGACTGGATCGAGCTGGACGTGCAGGAGACCGCCGATGGCGAGGTCGTGATCGCCCACGACAGCGATTTCATGAAGGTGGCAGGTCGTGATCTGAAGATCTGGGACGCGACCATGGCCGATCTGGCCGAGATCGACATCGGTAGCTGGTTCGACCCCGCCTTTGCCGATGAGCGAACGCCCACCCTGCGCGAGGTCCTGCTTGCCGTGAAGGGTCGCGGCAGGGTCCTGATCGAGCTGAAATACTACAGCCGCGACATCGCGCTGGAAGCCCGCGTCGTCGACATCGTCGAGGAAACCGGCATGGTGGCCGATGTTGCCGTCATGTCGCTGAAAATCGAGGGTGTACGCAAGATGCAGGCGCTGCGACCCGAGTGGACCCACGGCATCCTCGCCGCCACGGCGGTGGGCGACCTTTCCGCCCTGGAGGCCGATTTCCTGGCGGTCAACACCGGGCAGGTCTCCCTGGACCTGATCCGGCGGACCCATGCCCAGGGCCGCAAGCTGTATGTCTGGACGGTCAACGACCCGATGACCATGGTGCGGTTGATCTCGATGGGGGTCGACGGACTGATCACCGATGAGCCGGCACTGGCGCGGCAGGTGATGGAGGCGCGCAACCAGTTGACCGCGCCGGAACGCCTGCTGCTGTGGCTGAGCGACCGGGTTCGGCTGCAGCGTTTTGAACTGGTTGTCGATCCGGCCGACGCTTGAGGACTTGCCCGCGGCTCAGAGACGGCGTCCCAGGTTGACACCCGTTCGCACTGAAACCGGCCCGAGGTCGATGGTCGGTCCCTGTATCCCGACGTTGGCGTAGATGCTGCCGCCGGAACAGCCGACCAGCAGCAGGGTGATCGATAGACAGACAGCGGCAAGAAGCGTACGCCGCAAGGTTTTGGCCTTGATCTGGTAGAAACAGGTGGGGCTGAAGGCTGCTCGCATGTCATTGCGCTCCATTGGTGTTAAGGGGCTCGGCAGCAGAATTTCCGGTCGCGGGCTCCCAGCTCTGGATCAGGAAACCCGCGCCGGCGGGATCGTTCAGGATGGCCGTCTCGCCGCCCAGCGGGTTTTCCCGCACCGGCAGCAGGATTTCGCCCCCGAGTTTCTCGGCCGCGGTCGTCGTGCTCGCGGGGTCAAGGACTCTCACGTAGGCCACCCAGGTATCGGGGATGCCGTCCACCGGGGTCGGCAAGATCCCGATCCGCGGTACGCCGCCGGTGCTCAGGAAGCGATAGGTAAAGCCATTGCTGTCGTCGGACTCCTCGACCTCGTAGTCTGGAACCAGCGCTTGATAGAAGGCCAGGGTCGCATCCGGATCCGTGCTCCAGACCTCGTTCCACAACCATTCGCCCGGCCCGGCAGGACGATCCGGTGGATCGCCGTCGCGGGGCTCGAGCAGGGTCAGCACGGCACCCTGCGGATCAGCGATGACAGCCACGCGACCGCGCTGCGGAATGTTGATGGGTTTCTGGAAGACGGTACCGCCATTGGCGTACACCACGTCCATGGCCGCAGCCATGTCGGCAACCGACAGCACGGGAATCCAGCGCGAGACATTGACGCCGCGATGGATGCGGCGCGCATCCACCAGTCCGCCAATCACGCGGCCATCAAGCTCGATGACCGTGTAGTTTTGTCCTCGCCCGATACCCACGTCGCGGAAAGTCCATCCGAACAGGTCTGCGTAGAACTGTCGTGCCGCCGCTGGATTGTCCGAGAGTAGGTCATGCCAGATGACCTTGCCGGGCTTGGGCTGGGTCTCAGCGGTCTCCACGGGAGGGATCCGGGCAGGGTCAAGTCCGGCGCAGCCGCCGACGAGGATGCAAAACAGCGCTGCAAAGAAAAAACGCACGCTGCTGATGGAAAGTCGGGTCACTGTCGAGTTCCTGTCGGGCGAGAAGTAACAAAAGGCAACACCGTCCCGGGTGTGGCCAAGCCTGATTTTTATAGCAGGTTTTATTGAATGCCGTCATGCCTGTCATCAAGGCGTCACCAAGGTCGAATCGGGCAGGTATCGCTGGCAAGCTTTTGTTTGCCAAGGCTTCCGGTGGTTACGGGCCTTGTGCTGCCGCCTCAGTTTGCCGGGAATTGTTGAATATTTTTGACTTTTGCGTCCGCGGTGCCTCTATATACTCGCTCATGCGTTGGGTCATGAAGTGCCCACACTGACCAATGGAGCTCCCGGAATATGAATCTCAAGACCAGTGCAATACTCCTCATCGTCGCCTTGCTGACGGCCTGCGCCACCGGTCCCAGAATTCATACCACCCAGGCACCTGGCGCTGATCTGTCGGCTTACCGGTCGTTTTCCTTTGTCGATCCGCTGGGCACGGATCGTGCGGGGTATGCCAGCCTGATTTCGCAACAGCTGAAATTCTCCACCCGGCGTGAACTGGAACTGCTTGGCTTGCACTACGTCGACGATGCCGCTCAAGCCGACCTGCTGGTGAATTTCCACGCCCATCTCGACGAGCGTATCCGGACGCGTTCAGTACCGGAGCCGTACATGGGTCCGACCTTTTATGATTATCGCTACGGTTATTACACGCCGTGGCCGACTTATACGACGCGCACCGAAATCGAGCAGTATTCGGAGGGTACGCTGGTGGTCGACCTGATCGATGCGGGCAGCAATGAAATGGTTTGGGAGGGCGCGGCGCGCAATACGATCACGGACAAGACCCGCCGCGATGCCGCGCGCCTGATCGATCAGGCCGTGGCTCGGATGTTCGAGCAATTTCCGTAACCAGACAATTCCAGTGAAAATGAACAAACTCGTCTTGACGGCAATGCTTGCCGTCGTCTGGTCTTTCCAGGCGCCACAGGATGCCTCAGCCCAGTCCGAGCTGTTCTCCGAGACCGAGGTCGTGGGCGATCGCATGGCGCCCTGGGCCGGCGACCTGGACGGCATGGTCGAACGCCGGTTGATCCGTGTGCTGGTGCCCTACAGCCGTACCCTGTATTTTCTCGATGGCCCCGAGCCGCGCGGCATTTCCTATGAAATCATGCGTGATTTCGAAACCGAATTGAACCGCACGGTTGCCCGCGGTCATTTGCGAACCGAAGTGG
>REEW01000140.1 GCA_007694885.1 Wenzhouxiangella sp.
CGAGTACCCGCCGTCCCTGCTGTTCATCGTGGCCATTCTCGTCCTCCTGATCAAATTGTTGCTGGAGGATGTCGATGTCTCTCACGATCGCCGCCGCCTGCTCCGCCTGGCCCAGAAAGTGGCGCTCCTGGAAGAAGAAATCGGTCGCCTGAAAGCTGACCAGGAAAGCAGCGATGGATTACAGACCGGGGGTTCGTTCACGAGCGCATCGCCGCACGCTGAACGTTGATGGTCTGGTCGCTGACCGGATCGATATGGAAGTGGTCTTCGAACCGCTGCCTGGCACGCGCGCCCATGGCGGCGATTTTGCTGCGGTCGCGGTCCAGCGCATTGATCCGATCGGCCAGATCGTCGATGTCTCCGGGCCGGACATGCCAGCCGGTCAGGCCATCGCTTACCAGCCAGGGCAGCCCCGAGCCCCGGACATTCGAGACCAGAGCCGGCTTGCCGACCGCCATGGCCTCCAGGACGCTGATGCCGAAGGCCTCGGCCCGGTTGAGAGAAGGCAGGCACAGCAGGTCACAGCTCTCGAGCAGGGCATTGCGGGTGGCGTTGGAAACGGCTCCGGCAAAGCGCACTCGATCCGTGATTTGCAGATCGCGGGTCCATCGTTCCAGTCTTGTTCTTTCTGCGCCGGATCCGGCAATGACGAGCTCAGCGCCGGTTTTGGCCATGGCCCGGAGCAGCACGTCAAACCCCTTGTAGCCAGTGAGCCTGCCGACCGCCAGAATCCGGAGCCGGTCAGCGGACTGCCAGGCAGACGAGCCATTCGCCTCGGGCAGTGGGATCAGGCGCCCGGGGTCCAGTCCGAGCGGAACAACCTCGCATTTCTTCCGCCACTTGCGCAGGGCCCGGCTGTGTTCCAGGTAGGCGGAGGAGGTCACGATGATCCGTCTGGCGCGGGCCAGAAGCCACTGCTCAAAGGGCTGGTAGAGCGGATACAGCAGCCGTACACTGGAGCCGAATTCAGGCCCGCTGGCATCGGAGTGCCAGTGGACGATCCAGGGTATGTTGCGCGCGCGACGATTGAGCAATCCCCAGAAAACCGAGGGATTCGGCATGTGTAAATCCAGCAGATCGGGTTTGAAAGACTTCAATGCCCCGCTCAGTTCCAGCGGGAATCCCGGGCTGAGCGGTGCGTAACTCAAAGATCCGCGGGTTTTCGCCCTGGAGAAGTACTCCAGAAACGGAAATTGTTCTGCGTCGACGCTGCCCGGCTGCTCCGCGTGCTGGGCGTGGACCAGGACACCTTGTTCAACGCCGGACCCCTGCGATGCACGAGTCAGGTCCATCAGAAAGGTCTCGATGCCGCCGCAACTGGGGTGGAAAAATTTTCCTACGTGCAGAATCTTCATCAGGTTGGCGCGGCGGTCTGCTTTTCGTTCGAACGCAAAGAGTACCCGACGATGAGGCCGGCATCGGATGATCCCGTTTCTTTTGGCGCTGACGATGATGCTGATCTGGCTGCCGGCCACCGTGGTCGCGCTGCAGTGGATGCCCATGCGGGGCAGCGGAAGAATCGCCTTTTGCGCCGGTTTGGGCGGTGTGGTCGGATTCCTCTTCGCCAGCCTGTTTTTGATGGAGCTTTTTCGCTGGACCGGGCATCTCATGCCGGCGGTCGCCGTCGCGCTGGTCTGGTTGCTGTCGGCAGGCGCCTGGATGCTTGGGCGCAAGCGCAGTCGTCTTGCCGGAAACGCGGAATTCCGGAAGTCCATCGACGCCGATGGTCCCCTGGGCTGGCCGGGGCGGCTGGTGGTGGGTGTGCTGCTGGTTCTGATCGCGGTGCGCCTGGCGTCGCTGTTGCCCGATGTGGTGCTGCGACCGCTGTTTGCCTGGGATGCGTGGACGGTCTGGGCTTATACGGCCAGGGCTTGGGCCGAGGTCGGAGCCGTGTTCGAGTTGTTGCCCCCCGATCGGTGGTTGTCTGCCGGCGCCGGCGAATTCGTCCGGGACAATCTCCAGCCCTATCCGGAACTGGTCTCGTCGATGTTTCTCTGGCACGTTTCCTTAGCCGGCGAGTGGACCGGCATCGGGTCGGGAGTGTTCTGGGGGCTGGCCTTGATCTGGATTGCGCTGGTTCTGTACGGCACGCTCCGATGGTCGGGCCTGGGTGTGGTCTGGGCGCTGGGCGCTGTCTATGCGTTCGTTTCCCTGCCGATCGTCAACGCCCACGTTGCCCTGCATGGATACGCGGATCTTTGGGTAGGCAGCGTGCTCGCCTGCTTTGCCGGGTTGCTGATCCTGGCAGAAAGAAGCGGCAACAAATGGCTGGTCCTCTTTGCTGCCTTGCTGCTGCTCTTTCTTCCCGCCCTCAAGCTGGAAGGGCCCTACTGGCTGGCCTGCGGGCTGGCGG
This sequence comes from Wenzhouxiangella sp., assembly GCA_007694885.1. GTDB lineage: Bacteria > Pseudomonadota > Gammaproteobacteria > Xanthomonadales > Wenzhouxiangellaceae > Wenzhouxiangella. Next base: position 2,354 of record REEW01000140.1, read on the forward strand.
CCATTCCGTTTGCCCTGTTCAGGATCGGTTTGCGCTGGGCCTTCGGCCTTGCGCTGCTGACCCTGGCCGGCCTCTGGTCGGCATGGTGGGTGGACCTGGACCTGGTGGCCATGATCACCGGCGGACGCCTCGCCATCGATCCATCGACCATCGGTTCCGGGTTGCAAGGTGCGTTGCGGCACGCGTTCGTCTGGTCGGACTGGCATCTCCTGGTTCATGGATCGCTGGTGGCGTTGCTTGCCTTGTTGATTCGACCGCAATGGGGCCGGAAATCGCCCGCCCTGGTCGCGTTCTGCCTGGCTGCCGTGGTGCTGATCTGGGGCGCTTTGCCGATGACCGACGCCGGTGACTTCATGACCACGGGGACGCTGTTCAGCAGGATCTTTCTGCACGCAGCTCCGGCAATGATTCTGCTGATCATCTTGACCATGCATGCGTTCGGCGGGAGCAGCGATCGGGTCGGAAGCCGGGCCGACAGCGGCGATCGGGGGCGCGATCTGTTCGGGCCGGCGGTCGCGCAGCCGAACCGGAACGGCTGAGGCCGGGGAATCCGCCATGCTTGAGCATCGATCCAACGGGTTTGTCTGCGCTGCGGCGTTTTCCCTGGCCGCCCTGATCCTGTGGGCGGTGTTTACGACCTGGGCGCTGTACGGTAACGGCCACCTGCACCTGTATTCGTCCTTGACCTTGAAACCGGACCCGCGCTCGTGGCACTTGGTCGAGGGAGAAGGCTTGGTCGACGCGGATGGATTTGTCATCAGCGCACCGAGCCGGATGGGTCATGTCGTCCTGGCGATTGAACTCCCGAAGGCGATTCAGGCGAGTCGATTCGACCTTCTGGAGCTGGACTCGATTGGAGCAGAGGGTCGGCCGGTGACGATTTCGTGGAGCAGCCTGGAGACCTTCACCGCTTTCCCGGGAGAGTGGCTGGAATGGATTTCGGACGATCAGGGGAAAATCCGGCTCGGAAATCAGCGCCATTGGCAGGGCGAAATCTATTTTCTCGCGGTCCAGCAGGTGGGGTTCGCCGGCGGCGAATGGTCCATTTCCTCGCTGACGCTGCATCCGGTCAAGCCGGATTTTCCGACCCTTCAGCGTGATCTTCTCCGCGGCTGGTTCGCCCTCAATGCCTGGCGCCAATCGGATGTCAACCTGGTTGGCCCCCGGCGAGACCAGACGCTGGTCTCTCCGCTGATCGCCGTTGCAGGCTGGGTTTTCCTGTCGATGCTCATTCTGGTGCTGCTGGCTCCTCGCGCACGGCGGCCAAATCTCTCGGCCCTGATCCTGATTCCGTTTCTGGCCGGATGGGTGGTGCTGGATTTGCGTTGGCAGGCCGATTTGTTCGGCAAGGCCCACCACACACTGGGCAGCTTCGCCGGTGTCGAACCCCGGCAGCGGGGGCTGGCCGACCACGACGGCCGGCTGTATGCGTTCATCAATGAACTGCAGCCCGTGCTGGAATCCAGGCACGTCAACCGGGTATTCGTGTTCAGCCCGCACGAGTTCTGGCGCAAGCGAGCCCGCTATCACCTCGCTCCCTGGGCAGCCCGGGCCGGGACCGACGGGTTTCTTTCATCGGCATCCGTGGCCGCATTCGCACCGGGTGATGTGCTCTTGCTGCTGGATGTCGAGGGTCTGGAGGCGCGCACGGCCAACACCATGCCGAGCGCTGCCGGCCCGGTTGCGGTCGATTTGTGGTTTGATGGTGCGCCGGCGGCGATGGACTTCGAGATGCTCGTCGAGCGAGGAAGCTGGTATTCGGTCGCCGTGATCGGACCGCGCGTCGAGCAGTGACGTGCCTGCCCGAGTCGCGCCCCCATTTCGTATACTGCAAATCCGGCGCCGGGGCGCCCCGCCGTTTTCGCAATTACGGACAAGTTTCCCATGGAGCTAAGCCATCTCGACCGCCTGGAAGCCGAGGCGATCCACATCATTCGTGAAGTCGCCGCGGTGTTTTCCAGTCCGGTCATGCTGTACTCGGTCGGCAAGGACTCCTCGGTCCTGCTTCATCTGCTGGTCAAGGCGTTTTACCCGGCCCCGCCGCCGATTCCGCTGATGCACGTGGACACCGGCTGGAAATTCCGCGAGATGATCGAGTTCCGCAACCGCCGGGCCGAGGAAACCGGCTGCCGCCTGATCGCCTGGACCAACGAGGACGGCCGGGATCGGGGGATCAACCCGATCGATCATGGTGCCACCGTGCATACCGACATCATGAAAACCCAGGCCCTGAAGCAGGCGCTGAGCCACCACCAGGTCGATGCCGCGATCGGCGGGGCCCGGCGCGACGAGGAAAAGTCGCGCGCCAAGGAGCGCGTCTTTTCCTTTCGCAGCGGCCAGCATCGCTGGGACCCGAAGAACCAGCGCCCGGAGCTGTGGAGCCTGTACAACGCCCGCATCCACAAGGGCGAAAGCGTGCGCGTGTTTCCGCTGTCGAACTGGACCGAGCTCGATATCTGGCTCTACATCTACCGCGAGAACATCCCCGTGCCCTCGCTGTACCTGGCCGCCGAGCGCCCGACCGTGGTCCGCGATGGCATGATCATCATGGTCGACGACGAGCGTCTGCGGGCCGACCCGGCCGAGGTGACGATGCGCAAGGTACGCTTCCGCACCCTGGGCTGCTACCCGCTGACCGGCGCGGTCGAGTCCGAGGCCGATACGCTGGAGGCGGTGATAGCCGAAATGCTGGTGGTGACCAGTTCGGAGCGCCAGGGCCGGGCCATCGACCATGACGAAGCCGCCTCGATGGAGAAAAAGAAGCAGGAGGGCTATTTCTGATGCACGCATCCGACCTGCAGACCTACCTGGAAAACCACGAAACCAAGCCGCTGCTGCGCTTTATCACCTGCGGCAGCGTGGACGACGGCAAGAGCACGCTGATCGGCCGCTTGCTGTACGACTCCAAGCGCCTGTTCGACGACCAGTTGGCCACCCTGGAAGCCGACAGCCTGCGCCACGGCACCCAGAACGAGAAGCTGGATTTCGCCCTGCTGGTCGACGGTCTGGCGGCGGAGCGCGAGCAGGGCATCACGATCGATGTGGCCTACCGCTTCTTCGACACGGAGGCGGCCAAGTTCATCGTCGCCGACTGTCCGGGCCACGAGCAGTACACCCGCAACATGGCGACCGGAGCCTCGACCGCCCAGCTGGCGGTGGTGCTGATCGACGCGCGCAAGGGCGTGCTGACCCAGACCCGCCGGCACAGCTACATCTGTTCGCTGTTGGGGCTGGAGCACGTGGTCCTGGCGGTCAACAAGATGGACCTGGTCGACTTCGATCGCCCGACCTTCCAGCGCATCGTGGCCGACTACCGCTTTCTGGCCGATCAGCTGGGGATTGATCGGGTCACCGAGATCCCGCTGTCCGGGCTGGACGGCGACAACGTCACCGAGCGTTCGCACAATACCCCCTGGTACAAGGGGCCGACCTTGCTTGGCGCGCTGGAGTCGGCGGCGGTCGAGCAGCGCGCCGTGCCCGAAGGACCGTTCCGGCTTCCGGTGCAGTGGGTGTGCCGGCCCAACCAGAACTTTCGCGGCTTCGCCGGGGAACTGCTGGGTGGTCCGATCGCGGTGGGCGACGGAATCGTAGCCCTGCCGTCGGGCCGGCGTTCGACCGTGGCCAGCCTGCACGTCGGCCTGGACAGCGTGGAGCAGGTCGCGGCCGGACAGGCCGTGGTCGTTGCCCTGGAAGACGAAATCGACGTCAGCCGAGGCGACGTACTGGCCGCAGTGGCCGGGCCGCCGGAAGTCGCCGACCAGTTCGGCGCCCACCTGCTGTGGATGGACACCGAGCCTCTGAAAGTCGGCCGCAACTACTGGATCCAGACCGGCGCCAACCTGATCGGCGGGCGGGTCAGCGAGATCAAGCACCAGATCGACGTCAACACCCAGGACGAGCTGGCCGCGCGCGAGCTGCCGCTCAATGCGGTGGCCCGGGTCGACCTTGAGCTGGATCGCGACATCCCGTTCGAACTGTACGCCCACAGCCGCCAGCTGGGCAGTTTCGTGATGATCGATCGCCAGTCCAACGCCACCGTCGGCGCCGGGGTGATCGACTTTGCCCTGCGCCGGGCCCAGAA
>REEW01000122.1 GCA_007694885.1 Wenzhouxiangella sp.
GCCAAAGGTCGAGCAACTCGTCAATCTCGACCAGTCTCGGGTGTCCCGATTCTGCGCCCAGCGCGAGAAGAACCTCTCGGGCATCCAGGGCGCGGCGCGCGGCGAGGTCGGGCTGTCCGCGCTGGAAGTGCACTTTCGCCAGACCGAGCAGATCGTCGGCCACGTGACGGTGCGTCGTTCCCAGCTCCCGACGATTCATTTCCAGGGCCTCGCCAAGCAATCGCTCGGCCTCGGCAAGCTCGCCGCGGGCGGCCACGGTCCGGCCGAGGTTGGCCAGCACCAGGGCGATATCGTGGTGTGAGTCACCGTAGCTTTCGCGGTAGATATCCAGCACCCGACGCAGCCAGGTTTCCGCCTGCTCCAGCTCGCCCAGCTCGCGCGCGACTCCGGCCAGCGCGTTGAGCACAACGGCGGTCGAGGGATGATCCGCGCCCAGCGCGGACTCGCGGATCAAGAGCGCTTCGCCAAGGTATTCGCGCGCCTGGCGATACTCACCCAGGCGCGACTGCAGCCAGCCGATCTGGTACAGGACGCTGGCGACCGCCGGATGGGCGTCGCCAAAGATCTCGCGCCGCTGCGCCAGGGCTTCCAGGTAGGCCGCCTCGGCTTCCTGCCAGCGCCCGAGCTGGCTCAGCAAGGTCGCCAGGTTGGTCATCGAATAGGTGGTGGTCGGGTGATCCGCCCCAAGCACCGTACGGCGAACATCCAGAGCACGCCGGTAGAGCGGTTCGGCCTCTTCGCGTCGATCCTGGGCCGCCAGCACCAGGGCCAGATTGTTGAAGGATGCGGCCGTTTCGGCGCTGTCGGGGATGGCGCTGACGCGCAAGCCCAGCGCCGTTTCCAGCAGACTCTCAGCCTCGCCCAGCCGGCCGAGAGAATAAACTGCCAGTCCGAGATTGTTGAGCCGGGAGGCGAGTTCGAGGACATCGTCCGGATCGGTCATCTCCAGGGCGCGCCGGTGCGCCTGCTCGGATTCACGGTAGCGCCCCAGCGATGCCAGGGTTGAAGCGTGCAGACTCCAGGCCGCCGCCAGGCGCGCCGGATCCACAGTGTCTTGGCCGTCCAGGATCGACAGGGCCCGGGTCGACAGGTCATGAGCAATGGCATGCTCGGCCAGCGAGCGATGCACACGCGCCAGGACCTGGTGCATCTGCGCCTGGACATCCGGCGCCTCGTCGAGCGTGGCGATTCGTTGCCGGCCCTGTTCGAGCAGGTCACGCGCGGTCAGCTCCGCGCCCGCACGAAGGTAGGGATCGGCCTGCTCGAACAGCCCGACCACGAATTCACTGACCCGTTCGGTCGTGGCTGCCTCGAGTTCGGCCCGGTCGCGCTGACGTTCGGCCCGGTCGCGCTCCAACCCGGCAACGTGGGCCTGCCAGGTCACCCCGACCAGCCCGCCGAGCAGCAGGATACCGGACAGCAAACCGAGGCCGACGCCCAGCGGATTGCGCAGGACGAAACGACCGAGTACATAGCGACCGCTCGCGGGCCTGGCCGATACCGGCTGCAGGCGACGATGGCGCTCGAGGTCTTCGGCCATCTCCGAGACACTGGCATAGCGCCGGTCCGGCGCATCGGCGCATGCCCTGGCGATGATCGCGGCCAGGTCACCCGCACGCGGAAGCCGTTTCGACAAAGTCTCGTTGAGCGCGTCGGCGCATACCAGTTGCTCGCGGCGGATCGCGTCGCCGGCCAGCAGCCAGGCCAGCAGCGCGCCCAGCGCCCAGACATCGGACTGGGTCGAGGGCGGCTGGCCCTTGAGCTGCTCGGGCGCTGCGAATGCCGGAGTCAAGGCCATTGCCGGCCGCTCTTCGTCCGGGCCGTCGTCCTGGACCAGGCGCGCGACGCCGAAGTCCAGCAGGCGAATCCGGCCGTCGGCGCCAACCCGCACATTGGCCGGCTTGATGTCGCCATGCACCACGCTGCGTTGATGGGCATGGGAAACAGCGGCGGTAATTTCCTGGAACACCTCGAGGCGACGAGCCGGGGTCAGCGAGCGGGCGCGCTGGGCGAGGTCTTCACCCGGAACCCACTCCATGACCAGAAAGGGCTGACCGTCACCGGTGGTGCCGCCATCGACAATTCGGGCGATGTTGGGGTGATCCAGGCGCGCCAGCAGCCGCCGTTCCAGGGCCAGTCGCGCCTCCAGGCGTGCATCGAGGCGCATCCGGATCAGCTTGGCCGCAGCGACCATCTCGAAAGCCCCGTCTGCCCGGGCGACCCGGTAGACCACACCCATGCCGCCGGCGCCGACCGCCTCCAGAACCTCCCAGGAACCCAGGCGCGTACCCGCACTGAGCTCGGTTTTCGACATGGGATACTGATCGGCCAGGTCTTCGGCCAGCCTGCCCAGCGGCTGGTGCAGCGAATCATCGTCGTGCTCCAGGGCGACCAGCAGGCGCTCCAGCCACAGCGCAATGCGCGGATGACTGCCACGCAACTCAACCAGGCGACGGCTGCGGTCCGCCGGCGGCAACTCGGTGAGTTCGGCAAAGACCCGGTCGACAACCCGGCGCCGACCTGCCGTCAGGCGGCCTGGCCGCGGTGTTCCGGCATTCACATCCACATCCGATCAACCCTCAGGTCGGGGCGAAAATAATGGGCCACCTGGGCCTGGAACAACTCGGCGGTCGCCAGGGCATCGGTCATGGCGTGGTGGGCGGTGTAGGTCGGCAGATGATAGCGCTGGCGACAGGCGGCAAGACGCAGGGACGGCCGTCGTCGCACACCGAGCCGGTCGCCCAGCCGTTGGGCCAGGCTGCGATTGCGGCGCACTGCCCAGCCCTCCAGCAGCATCGTGTCGATCAGGGGAAACTCCAGCCCGGCACCGGTCCAGCGACGGCAGACCTGGTCGAGGAAGGGCCGCTCGATGTGGCGGTAATGGACCACCACGACCCGCCCGGACAGGGCTTCCAGCAGCTCCGGTAGCACAGCAGAGAAGCGCGGCGCGGATTCCAATTCCTCGTGGGTGATGCGGTGGATCAGAATCGATTTCAGGTCCAGTTCGCGACGCGGCCGCACCACCCAGTAGCGTGCGCCCGACACGCGAATCCGGTCCAGGCTGAACGGCACCAGGCCGATGCTGACGATCGCGTTGTGCTGCGGTTCCAGACCGGTGGTTTCCAGGTCCAGCGCCACCATGGGCACGTCCGCCAGAGCCGTGTCGGCCGCGACCGTGCCGGCCTCGTAAAAGCGCTGTATCCAGGGTGTTGAAGCCGACGCCGCCAGTTCAGTGAACCGGGTCGGCCAGTGGACGCGCCTGGGCTTGTCGGAGACCTTGCTGCCAGTCACGATCAGACCTTTACGACCCGGTAGCGCAAGCGCAAGAAACGCTGTGCGTTGGCCAGAACCCGGAAGGCATCCTTGAGATTGCGCCGGTCGAAGGTATTGAGCGTGACCGGATTGATGCGATTGTCCGGCTCGAGTCCTTGCTCGAGATTTTCGGCCTGGTGCCGGTATTGCGTGCCGGTGATGAACTCCAGGGCGTCGCGCAGATCGGCGGTCATGCTGGCGGTAAGGAAGCCGGCAGCCTGAATGTCGTCCAGGCGCCGGAACGAGTTCTGCGCCAGCGAAGCACTGGCCAGGGCATGGACCCGGATGACATCGACCATGGGCGCCGTCCCGCGCCGCTTCAAGTCCAGGGAATCCTGGTGGCGACCGCTTTTTTCCAGCACGAAATCGCGGAAAAACCCCAACGGCGGCGTTCGCGTCTGGGCATTGTGAGCCAGGCAGCCCAGAAAGGCCGGCGAGCGGCTGGCCTGTTCTGCGATCCACTGCTTCAGGATATCGGCGTAATGGGTCTGGCCATGCACGCCGTCCAGATCGAAGTAAATCGAGCTATTGAGCAAATTGGGTCGATCCGGTTTTCCGATCCAATCGGAAAAACGCTGCTTCCAGGCCGACAGCGGCTGGCGCAGATCCGGGTTGGTGGCCATGATCTTGCCCTTGCAGTAGGGATAACGCAGCTCAGCCAGACCGTCGCAGACCGACTCGGCCAGGGCGCGAAAATAATCGTCGTGCTCGGCGCGGTCGAAGGCGTCATCCAGAATCAAGGCGTTGTCCTGGTCGGTCACCAGGGACTGCTCGTCGCGGGCCATGGAACCGTGGGCGACAAAACAGTACGGCACCGGCGGCGGCCCCAGGCGGGCCTCGGCCAGCTCCAGCAGGCGCTGCTTCAGCGCCCGACCGATGGTCGCAACCGCACTACCGACCATATGGGCGTTCGCACCCTCGTTGACCATGCGCACGAAACTGCCGCGCACGTCGGGAAGAAGCCGGACCAGCCCGTCGAGATCGTCCTGCTCGTGGATATTGCGGACCACGAACAGGCTGTTGCGGGTCTCGTGGCCGACCAGATCGGCCAGGTCGATCAGCCCGGTCGGCTTCATGCGCCGCATGACCGGCAAATGATGAATGTTGTGCTTGAGCATGGCCAAAAGCGCGGTAAACAGGAAGTCGTCGGATTCGACGCTGACCAGCGATTCCGACATGACCTCGGCCAGCGGCGTGCTTCCCGGCAGATTCTCGGCCAGCACGCGGCGGCGCAGGTCGCCGTCGGTCACGATCCCGAGCAGTTGCGGGAGCTCGGATGGCTGGTCGTCGGCGCACACCAGGATCGAGGGCACGCCGGCTTCGGTCATGCGCCGGGCCGCTTCGGTCACGGTCGCAGAACCCGGCAACATCACCGCCTCGCGATGGACCAGGCGCTCGACCCTGGTGGTCATCATTTCCTGCCCGGCCCGGCTTTGCGAACTGGCGTGGCGCATGCGGGTCCGGTCTTCGACCTCGACGAAATCGGCGAACGCCTCGTTGCGCCGGCACAAGTCCAGAAACACCGAATCGGGAATGAAATAGATCAGGGTGTCTTCGTGGGCGCGGACAGGGTATCGGACCGAACGGCCGGTGATCAGACTGATCTGACCGAAGATCTCGCCCTCGCCCAGGCGATTGTAGAACTCGCCGTTGCTGCGGAATACTTCAACCGAGCCCTGGCGGACATAATGAAGATCGGTGATCTCCTGGTCCAGAGAGAGGATGTCGCTGTCGGCACGGAAATAGGCGATCTCCACCGCACCGGATACCCGGTTCAGATCCTCCTCGGCGAGAAAACTGAACGGGGGATGGCGCCGCAAATGCTCGCGGATTTCCAGTTGCTCAACTTCCATACTGACCTCCTCCACCATCGGGCAGGAACTTCACGATCGAGTTTCCCGGCATCACGACTCGTCCGGCGCTACACTGATTTTTTCATCGCCACTCGGACCCATGTTCAGACTCGGAAAGTTCAAACGGCTGCTGATCAGTGCGGAAAACAACTACCCAGACTACCTTACCGACAAGCTTGTTCGGATGGAAACACATGAAGCAGCCCTCGTCGACCCAGGTGGACGAAATCACCCATGACCGAAATTGCTTCAGCCACCAACCTGAACCTTTTCGCCGTTCTGCTCGGTGGTCGAGCGGCCGGCTGTCGGGTTGAACTGCACGATGTCGCGTTTGCCGTCGGCCAGTCCCTGGAAGATACCCACGAGCAACTGCTCGGCCAGTGGTTCGGGCAACCGCAAGGCTTGCACGTTGACGCCTATGCCGTGGTTGACCAGGTCGAAGGCTACCGCGTCCGCCTGGAACGGCAGCCGCCGGATCAACCCGAACAGCGCCTGTATTTCATCAACATCGGCGGCTATCGGCCCAACGAGTTCGCCGAACAGCATGCCTATGCCCTGCTCGCGGCAGCGAACAAGGCAAAGGCCAAGGCGCGGGCCAAGCGCACCCTGTTGCCCGGCCACGACAGCGTCCACAAGGACGATCTCTACGAAGTCGATGACGTACTCGAAATACGTACCGCCGCCGCCTGGCACGTGCACCTGGTCGCCGACCCATCCGCGACCGCGCCCCGCGTCGTCAACGGCTATTTCCCGTTGCCGTCAGGTACCATCAAGGCCTGGCTAAAAACGCGGTCCTGACCGATTCGCCCGATCAAACTGCCGATGAACACTCTGGTCTCGCGCCGATTGTGGTTTCCGCTCTGCCTGGTCGCCATGCTGGGCCTGTCGGCCTGCGCTGACGACGCCGAAATCACCGACGAGGCCGCGGAAGAGGCCGGGGAACTGGTCGAAGAGACCGGGGATGCCCTCGATGATCTGGAAGGCAAGGCTGAAGACCTGGTTGAAGAAGAAGTCGATGAGCCGGATGGCAGGGATGGATGATTGGGTCTCGGGGTGGGGTTTATTTGGGGTTCAGGGGTAGATCCTATGAGGCCTGCGAACGGCGGGGCTTGATAAGTGGGTCGTTCGCAGATCACCCTACGCTTGGTAGGGGGTTTTTGGGCTCTGATAGGAGACACGATCATGCGAACGACCCGA
>REEW01000124.1 GCA_007694885.1 Wenzhouxiangella sp.
GTTCTTCCAGCGACGCGGCGATGCGCAGCAGCGTGGACTTGCCGCAGCCGGACGGACCGAGCAGACAGACCACCTCGCCGGGCTGCACATCCAGGGTGACCTGGTCGACCGCACGCAGGCTGCCGAAATCGTGGCTGATGTCTTCCATGTACAGCGTGGCCGTTGCCGCGGTCGAGGCGGTCTGGAGGGTCGGTAACGGTCTGGCTGGCTGGGACATGAGACTCCGAAGCATAGCGCGGGCGGAACCCGTCTGGTTGACCGGCGTCAAATCTTCGCCGGCTCATTGAATGCACAATCTTATGCAAACAAGAATCATTTGTAAACACTAGCGTATCATGGCATATTGATGAGAATGATTCACAACTCGGAGTGCATTGAAACATGTTGATCCTTACATCCCGCCGACTGGCCGGCGTTTTCGTCCTCGCCCTGGCTCTCGCCCTGAGTTCCACCGTGTCCGCCGAACAGGTCAACGTCTATTCGGCACGCCATTACGACGTCGACCAACTGATCTACGACGCGTTCAGTGCCGAAACCGGCATTGAAGTTCGTCTGCTCGAGGGCAGCTCGGATCAGCTCGTCGAGCGCGTTCGCCGCGAAGGCATCGCCAGCCCGGCCGACGTTCTGATCACCGTCGATGCCGGCCGCTTGTGGCGGGCCGAGCAAAGCGGCATCCTGCAGCCGGTGCACTCGGACATCCTCGACGAGCGCATTCCGGAATTCCTTCGCCACCCCGAAGGATTGTGGTTCGGCTTCAGCCAGCGCATTCGCCTGATCTACTACAGCAAGGATCGATTCGATCCCGACCTGGTTTCCTCGTACGAGGACCTGGCCCGGCCGGAACTGGGAGGACGGGTCTGCGTTCGCTCCTCGAACAACATCTACAACCAGTCGCTGCTGGCGGCGATGATCGAAAGCCAGGGCCTGGAGGCCACCGAAGCCTGGGCGCGTGGACTGGTCGAAAACCTCGCCCGTCAGCCCGAAGGCGGTGACACCGACCAGATCCGCGGCGTCGCGGCCGGCGAGTGTGATGTCGCCGTGGCCAATCACTACTACTACCTGCGTCTGCTCAATTCCGACAACCCGGCCGACCGCGAGGTGGCTGAGCGCGTCGGCATCATCTTCCCCAACCAGGACGATCGCGGCACTCACGTCAATGTCGGCGGCGCGGGTGTGGCCGCCAACGCGCCCAACCGCGCCAACGCCGTACGTTTTCTCGAATTCCTGGCCTCCGATCGGGCCCAGGAGTTGTTTGCCGAGGCCAACTACGAGTACCCGGTGGTCGACGGTGTCCGGCGCCATGAATCGCTGGCCGAGTGGGGAGAGCTGAACTTCGATCAGCTGGGCGTGGAAGCGCTGGGTCGCAACAACCCGGACGCGGTGCGCCTGGCCGACCGGGTCGGCTGGCGCTGACAGTGACTCCTTGAGAAACCGCAAGCGCCGGGGCTGGTCCCTGGCGCTTGCTTCTGACCGGCTCCACTCGCGCCGTGGTTGTCGGCGCACTCGGGTTAGGATAAGCGCGCGCCCTGCAGCCAGGGCGTCCCTGTCCTTCCACTGCTGAGTGCCGCCATGTTCGACCCGCTTCGCTTTCTTTCTCCGCTGCTGTTGCTGATGGCCCTGGTCATTGCCCCGGCCGCGGCCGACATCCCCGACGTCGACCGCCTGGTCAGCCTGCCCAAGCTCGACGGCACGGCCCCGTCCAGTCCGGTCTGGTCGCCCGACAGCAATCGCATCGCCTTTTTGTGGAACGACCACGGCATGCCGTTTCGCGATGTCTGGCTGAGCGACGGCGAAGACCTGACCCGGCTGACCGAATTCGCGCCGGATCCGGAATCCGTACTGGGGCCGGGCGAGGATCTGTCGCTGGAGGCGCTGCGCGAGCGGGCCCGGCTGCGCGAGCAACGCGGCGTGTCCGGCCTGGTCTGGCATCCGGATGCCACCGGTCTGTACTACGTGCTGGCCGGCGATCTGTTTTTCCTCGATCTCGACAGCGGCCAGGCGCGCCGCATCGGCGCGGGCGGTGGTGCCCTGTCGATTTCGCCCGACGGTCGTTGGCTGGCCCTGATCCGGGGCGGTGATCTATGGACGAAATCGCTGGAGTCAGGCCAGTTCCGGCGCCTGACCGAACTGGGCGCGCCGGGCATCGGTACCGTAGCCATCGGCGCCTACGTGCGCCCGGACGCCTACGTCGGCCGTTATCGCTGGTCGCCGGACAGCGGCCGGATTGCCTTCGAATTCATCGACCAGCGCTCGGTCCGCCGGGTGCCGTTCCCCAGCTATCTGCACGAAGAACCGCTGTTGCACGAGGTTCGCCGGCCCTATCCCGGCGATACCGACCTGATCCGCCGGGTCGGCGTGGTCGAGGTCGACGGTGCCGGGCCGGACTGGCTGGATCTGGACGATCCGACCCGGCGCCTGGTGCTCGATCTGGAGTGGTCGCCGGACGGCGATCGGCTGCTGATCATGCAGGGTGCTGACGTGGCCGAGCAGCGCTGGATTTTTATCGCCCGCCCGGCCGACGGCTCGATCGAGCAGATCTGGCACGACGAACGGCCGCGCCGCATCTATCCGATGTTCCGGGCCCTGTGGAGCGCCGATGGCGAGCAGGTCTACTTCATCGGCGACCACGAGAACTTCTATCGCCTCTACGCCGTGCCCGCCGATGGCGGTGACCCCCGGCGCCTGAGCGGCGACTACGACATTGCCAGCGACCGCGGCGGTGCCTGGATTCAGCTCGAGCCCGGAAGCGGCGACATCCTCATGGTGTCGGCCGAGCACAGTCCGTACGAGCGCCACGTCCATCGCCTGCCGGCCGGGGGCGGGGAAACCGAACGCCTGACCTCGCTGCCGGGTCTGCATCAGCCCAGCCTGTCTCCGGACGGCAAGCGCCTGGCCCTGATCCGGTCCGGCGACACCATGCCGGCCGAGCTGTACTGGCTGGAGCTGGACGCTGCATCAGCCGAGCGCAGGCTGACCCACTCGCCCCTGCCGGAGTTTGCGGCCATGGAATGGCTGGAGCCGGAATACGTGAGCTTCCCCAGCCGCATCGACGATTTCGAAATTCACGCCCGCATCCTCCGCCCGCCGAACATGGAACCGGGCAAACGCTACCCGGTGATGTTCGGCAGCATTTATTCCAACACCGTGCTCAAGCAATGGAATCCCGACCGGCCGACGTCGTTTCTGCAGCAGCAGATGGCGTTAAAGGGGGACTACATCACCGTCCTGGTCGACGTGCGCGGCAGCGTCGGCTACGGGGTCGACTTCCGCGAAGCCTTCCAGGGCGACTGGGGTGGCGATGATCTGGAGGACCTGCACAGCGCGGTCGACTACCTGGCCACCCTCGACGAGGTCGATCCGGACCGGATCGGCATCTGGGGCAACAGCTACGGTGGATTGCTGGTGCTCACCGCGTTGTTCAAGAAACCGGGCGTGTTCGCCGCCGGCGTGGCCGGCGCGCCGGCCGTGGACATCTGGCATTTCACCGGCTTCGACCAGCACCTGACCCGGCGTCCGGACACCCACCCGGAAATTTTCGAGCACGGCAGCCTGTTGAGCCTGGGCGAGAACCTGTCCGATCCGCTGCTGATCATTCACGGGGTCCACGACGACATCGTGCCGCTGAAAACCACCCTGATGATGGCCGAGAAACTCAAGCTGCTGGGCAAGCGCTTCGAGCTCGATATCGTCCATGACTCGGGCCACTGGTGGGCCGCCAGCGACCACTACGCGCGCTACACCTTCGGGCGCCTGGTCGATTTCATGCATCGGCATGTCCCGCCCGGGCCGAAATAACTGCTTGCAAACGCGAATCATTGTCGTTATCATTAACCCGTGCTTCATCAAAGCGCACTGAGTGCCCCGGCCGGTTCTCCTCCATTCCTCCTCCATTCCTCCAGGCCGGGGCGCTCTTTTTTCCCTGGAACGTGGTGGTGACCTCATCGTCATCGGTCAGCGGCTTGACGGCCGCCTGGCGCTGGGCGCTGGCTCCTCCGTGGCGGTATGTGCCGCCCTCGCTGGCCCTGGCGGTCATCGCTGTCGAGATGCTGGCCGCCGTCTTGCCGCGCTTCCTGGGCGGCTTGTTGATCCTGGTTTCCATGCTTGCCTTGTGGGCCTTGCTGTTCACCCTGGCCAGTCGCCTGCTGTTGCTGCGGGCTGCCGGTGTACGCCGCATGCGCCAGGCCGCGTCCGTGGATCTGCCGCCAGGCATCGCTGTACGTCACACGGTGCTGTGGGTGTTGGCATCGCTCTTGCTTGCCCTGATTCACGGCGGTACCGGTCTGGCCGGACTGGTGCCGGCCAGCCTGGTCCTGGCCCTGATCCTGCCCGGCGCAACCATGGTTCTGAGCGCCGGCCAAAGCCTCAGCGACGCCCTGTATCCGCCCGAGTGGCTGCAAAACCTGCGCCGGCTGGGCGTTGTCGACTACCTGGTCTTGAGTGCCTGGCTGGCTGTCTATGCCTTGATCTACCTGGTCGTCTCCGGCGTGCTGGCCGACGCTCCCGGCTGGCTGCGCAATGCGCTGCAGATGACCTGGTGGAGCGCAGGCCTGCTGGCCTGGTTTGCCCACGTCGGTTTGCTGCTGCACGCCCACCGGCAGACGGATGATCGAGCGGCCCCGCCACCCTCCAACGTACCGTCCGTGGACGATCCGGTCGCCCTGTTCGAGCACGTTCTGCGAAACGGCGGTGACGCAAGCCTGCACCGCAAACTGGCCCGCACCCTGGAGGCGGCCGGCGAAGACCGGCGCGCCCTGATCCACGGTCAGGTCCATGTCCAGGCGCTTGTTTTGACGTTCGAGCGACCGACCGAAGCGCTGGAACAGGCCGACCGACTGCTGGCCCTGGACCCGCGTTTTTCCCTGGATGATCCGGTCGTGATGCGCCATCTCATACAGACCGCCGGACGGCTGGGAACGCCTGAGCTGGTCGCGCGCCTGTGCCGGAATTACCTGGCCCGTTTTCCGGGTTCGCTGGTTGCTGCCGACATCCGCCTGACCGCCTGCGAGGCGCTGGCCGATGCCGGCCGCCTGAACACGCAACAAGCCCGCGACTGGCTGGACGCATTGGCTGACGATGATCTCGACGCGGCCCAGGCCAGGCGCCTGGAGCGCCTCTGGCAGGACGTGTCCAGGTCCGTGCGCCAGGATCAGTAGGCCTGGTCGTCCTCCTCGTCCCAGTGTGCGTTGTCGGCCTGGTCGCCATCTTCGGCCACCAGCTCCAGCGCCCTGGGGTCCAGGTCCAGGCCGGCCGTTGCGCTGTCCGGCATGAGGACGAAGTCGTCGCGGTCTTCGATTGGCGGCCGCGGCGTGCGCTGCAGTCGGCTGATGACAAAAACCATCAACAAGGCGTGGACCGCCGCGGTGAAGATGAACAGGGCACCGCTGCCCGTCCAGGCCATGAGCAGGGAGGCCAGAATCGGTCCGGCCACGGCGCCACTACCCTGCAGCAACAGCATGCCGCTGGAGGCTTCGACGAACCCGCCCTCGTCGACATGATCATTGACGTGGGCCACGCAAAGTGGATACAGGGCGAACATGAAAGCACCGAGGATGGCCGCCAGGGCCAGCAGCAGACCCGGCCCGGCGTTCGGCAGAAAACCCAGGCTGAGCCCGGCCAGGCCCGCGCCCGCCGAGGTGAACAGGATGACCCGGCGCCGGTCGATGCGGTCCGACCAGCGTCCGAGCGGATACTGCAAAGCGGCACCGCCGACCACGGCCAGGCTCATGAACAAGGCGATCTGGCCGGACTCGAAACCGCGCTCGGCGGCGAACAGGGGCGCCAGCGCCCAGAACGAGCCGTTGACCAGACCGACCGCCACCGCGCCAACCACGCCGCTGGGCGACTGCCGGTAGATGCGGCCCAGGTGCAGGCGCACGTCGGCGACCGGGCCGGGTACGATCGCGCGGGTCAGCCCGATCGGAATCAGAGAGGCGGTGATGGCCAGGGCCACGATGGCGAACAAGTTCAAAAGGGCCGGATCGGCAGTCATCATCAACAGCTGTCCGGCGGTTTGCATGGACAACTGGATGATCATGTAACCGGCCATGGTCCGACCGCGCGCCTCGTTGCTGGAACTGGCGTTGAGCCAGCTCTCCATGACCGTGGCCAGTCCGGCAAAGCACAATCCGGTCGGAATGCGCAGCAGTAGCCATAGCCAGGGATCCACGATCAGTCCATGGGTCAGGGCGACCACGGCCGCTCCACCAGCCAGAACCGCAAAGGCGCGGATGTGCCCGACCCGGCGAATCAGGTGTGGCGAGAGCACGCAGCCGATGATGGTGCCGACCGCAGCACCCGTGCCGAGCAGGCCGATCTGCACGGTGCTGAAGTCCTCCAGGGCGGCGCGCACCGGAA
>REEW01000126.1 GCA_007694885.1 Wenzhouxiangella sp.
CCGGAGCTGACCATGCGGACCTGGTCCAGCGAGGGAATCATCTCGCAGATCATCTCGGCCATGGTGACCTCGCCCGGCGAGGGCGTACCGAAGCTTAAGGACTTGGCCGCCGCGGCCTGCACGGCTTCAACGATCTTGGGATGGGCATGGCCGCAAATCATCGGCCCCCAGGAGCCGATGTAGTCGATGTAGCGCTTGCCGTCCACGCTCCACATGTGGGCGCCTTCAGCGCGCTCGAAGAACACCGGCTCACCGCCGACGGCGGCAAAGGCGCGCACGGGCGAGTTGACGCCGCCGGGCATGTGGACGCGGGCGCGGGTGAACAGGTCGTGGCTCAAAGTCATACGGTTCAGGCTCCATGTTCGAATGGTTCGGTGAATGCTTGGGGCGCGGCAGGTCCGGCGCAGAAAATCCTCAGCGCTTACGTGACGTGGACGCGTTCAATTACAATGTCGCGCTTTGCGTCTCCACAATAAAGGGAATGATACTCGTGAGCGAGGAACAGGAATTCAAGAGCTGGATGTGCATCGTCTGCGGCTGGATCTACCATGAAGAAGAAGGCGCGCCCGACGACGGCATACCACCCGGCACGCGCTGGGACGATGTGCCCGAGTCCTGGGTCTGCCCCGACTGCGGCGCGGGCAAGGAAGATTTCGAGATGGTGGAGATCTGAGAACAACCTGCCCTACCCCGCACTGACGATCCCGCTCAGCCAGCGTCCGTCCGGCCACAGGCGGAACCAGCGCGCCTTGGGGCCGGTCGGGTCCAGGGTGAAGCGCGCCGCACCGGGCTGACCATTGGCCACGGTCGACGGCGCCGACAGGCAGGCGATGCCTTGTCTTTCGCCGCTGAAGGCCTGGTGAACGTGGCCGAAGGCAACGACTTTCACCGTCCGGGCATCCAGTCGGGACCACAGCCTTTCTGGCTTGGTCAGCGGGTACTTGTCGATCCACGGCGAATCCACCGCCAGCGGTTGGTGGTGGACGAAGACCAGCGTCGGGCGGCCCGGCGCCAGTTCATCCAGCGGCGCCAGGCGCGCCTCGTCCAGGCGCCCTTCCGGGCGGTTCGGCACGGCCGAGTCCAGCAGCACGATCTGCCAGCCGCCCCACTCCAGCAGCGGACCGGCCTGATAGCCCAGGCGATCGAACACCGGCGCCATCGCCGCTCGGTCGTCGTGGTTGCCGGGAATCCAGGCCGTGCGCGGCGCCAGGTCGTTGAGCATCTGTCCGGCCCGCTCGTAGGCCGCGGTCGAACCGTCCTCGGCCACATCCCCGCTCAGGACCACGCCATCGGGTGCGAGCAGTCGGCAGGCCGGCAACAGGCTTGACAGGGTGGCATCGGCGTTCTGGCCACGGTAGGCGGCGGCCGGATCGGCCGACAGGTGCGAGTCGGACAACTGCAGCAGGGTGAACGGGCGGGGCATGACCATCGCGACGGCAGAGATTGAGTACCCCGCAAGTGTCGCAGAAAACGCTCGCGGTTCGGTCACAGGCATAATGAAGCCTGGCCTGGTCACCGGGAGAACGCCGATGAACTTTTCCACCCCCGATCTGTGTGACGCGCACCCGGACGATGTGCACGTGGTCACCGATCTGAACTGGCACAGCTACGGCGGCCGATCCGCCTTCAGCGGCCTGATCGAGACGGTCAAGTGCTTCGAGGACAACTCGCGGGTCAAGGAAACCCTGGCCGAGCCGGGCCAGGGCCGGGTGCTGATCGTCGACGGCGGCGGGTCGCGCCGGCATGCCCTGATCGGCGACGAAATCGCCGCGCGGGCGGCCGACAACGGCTGGTCGGGCGTGATCATCTACGGCGCCTGTCGCGACGTGGACGTGCTCCCGGGTATCGAGCTCGGCGTGATGGCGCTGGGTGCGGTTCCGCTCAAAAGCGTGCGCCGCGGCGAGGGCCAGGTCGGCCTGCCGGTGTCGTTCGGACGCGTCCTGTTCAGGCCCGGCGACTGGGTCTACGCCGACGCCAACGGCATCGTCACCGCGTCCCGGAAACTGGCCTGAGGCTGTTCAGTCCGGCGGATCGTTCAGATCTTTCTGAGCCTTGTCCTGGTGGCGGGTCTTGCTGTAACGACGGATGAACAGGATCAGAAAGAAGGCGAACACGCCCATGATGATGGGTCCGATCCAGACCTCGAGCCCCGATTCGGCCGGGTTGAGCGCCGCGGCCGGGGAACGCTCGTCCGGATCCATGTAGCCGGACGGCTCGTCCTGATCGGCCGGCGCCTCTTCGGCGGCCAGCGGCAAAGCCGGCGACAAGACCAGCATCAGGCTGAAAAATACGGCCAGCGCATTTCGCAAACAGATCAGCACGTGGTTTTCTCCAGATTCAGACTATCCATAAGACTACCAAAATCGGCGAAATGCAAAGTCCCGCGGTTCGCCGGGAAGCACGGCAAGCTTGTGCTATCGTTCTCCAAGATGCCTTTTGATTCCCTGCTACAGGAGTATCCATGAACCAACAACGGATTCGCAGTTACCTGATGGCCTGCCTTTTCAGCCTGGCCCTGCTGCCGCTGGCCACCGCCCAGGCCGCTACCGGCCTGATCTCCAGCCAGGAAGCGCTGGCCCTGGAACGAACCGGGTCGGTCGAACAGGTCCAGGCCTGGTTGCAGAGAGACGATGTGGCCGCCGAGCTGGTTTCCATGGGCGTCGATCCTGCCCGGGCTCAACAGCGCGTGGCCGCGCTCAGCCCCGAGGAGCTCGACGCCATGGCCCACCGCCTCGACGAGATGCCGGCCGGGGCCGGGGTGATCGAAATCCTCGGTGTCACCTTCCTGGTGCTGATCGTGCTCGACCTGATCGGTGTGCTGAACATCTTCGGCCGCTGATCGGCGCCGGAAACTCGTGATGGTTGTTGCGCCGGGGCCGCGTCGTGCGGTCCCGGCGCTTTTGTTCTGCGCCCTGTTGCTGGCCGGCTGCGCCGGCCTTGGCCCGGCCGCGCGCGAGGCCCTGGAGCCGTTCGACGCACCGGCAAGGATCGAGCCGGTGGCGTTTTTTCCGCAGACCGAGCTGCACTGCGGGCCGGCCGCGCTGGCCAGCGTGCTCGATCACAGCGGCCTGGACATCGACTATTCCGCGCTGGTCGAACAAGTCTACCTGCCCGATCGCGGCGGCACGCTGCAGGTCGAATTGCTGGCCGCGGCGCGCAGCCATGAGCGCATACCCTGGGTCCTGCCGCCGGAGCTTTCAGCGCTGCTGGCCGAAGTGGCGGCTGGCCGGCCGGTGCTGGTGCTGGAAAACCAGGGCGTGCGCAACCTGCCCTACTGGCACTACGCAGTGGTCATCGGTTTCGATCCGGACCGGACCGAAATCATCCAGCACTCCGGCACCGAGGCCGGGCTGGCCCGTCCGATGCGCCGCTGGCTGCGCGACTGGACCCTGGCCGGGCGCTGGGCCGTGATCACCCTGCCGCCCGACCAACTGCCGCTGGCTCCGGATCGCGAGCGCTGGCTGCAGACTCTGGCCGACTTCGAGGCCGTGGCCCAACCCTCGACCGCGCTGCGCGCCTGGCAAACCGCCGCCGAGCGCTGGCCGGATGCAAGCCTGGTCTGGCTGGGCCAGGGCAACAGTCACTATCGCCTGGGTGATCTGGAAGCAGCCATCGCGGCATTTGAAAAGACGCTGGCCCTTGATCCCAGGCAGCCGTCTGCGGCCTTCAACCTCGGCTGGGTTTTGCTCGAAAGCGGTCAGGCCTGCGGCGCGGTGTCGCGCTTTGAAACGCTGGCGGACCATCCAGCGATCGGCCCTCGGGTCCGCGAGGCCCTGAAGATGGCGCGCGAGTCTTGTGAGTCGACCGGGCCAGGGCAATGACCGATCAACCCGGCCTTGCTGATGGGCGTGTAGCCCTTGGTCTCAAACCGGCCGATCACTCGGGTACGGAAAAGCATCCGGCAACCGGCGGCCATCCCTCGGCCCGAATCTGCTCGAACTCCCGCCAGAAGCGGTCGTCGATGGCGCGCAGGCTGGCCGAGGTGTTGTCGCGCCGGTAGCGAGCCAGGTGCGAGGGCCCGCCGTTGTAGGCGGCATAGGTGGCCCGGACCAGATTGTCGGCGCCACCAGGCTGCTCATGCTCACCGCGGCGGATGGCGTAGTCGACCAGGTAATGCTCGAGAATACCGATGCCGGCGGCAATGTTGTATTCCAGCTCGGCCTCCAGGCGATGGACATCGTACATCCCGCGCCAGACCCGGCCCATGATCTGCATCATGCCGATCGCACCGACCGACGACCGGATCACGCGCGGTTGATCGGCCGGGCCGACGTAGTGACGCCAGCACGATTCGCGCCAGGCCGTCGCCCGAACCAGCGGATCGAACAATGCGCGATGCTCGGCCGGGATGCGGCTGCCGTCGGCCATGTGTTCGGCAAGGATTTCATCGAGCAGCTGGCCGACCAGATCGATGTATTCGTCCAGGTTGGCCGGGCCCGCGACCACCCCGCGCAGGGAATCGGCCAGGGGCACGACATTGGCATAAGCCAGCGGCAGGATCTGCTGCCACCACTTCAGCGACGGCAGCTGACGCCCGGTCGCCGGGCCGTCGGGGTCCATTCCGAACAGACGGCGAAGGGTTTCATCTTCGACCAGGGGCAGGGGCGTGAAGCTGACCGGTGCCTCGCCGGCCATGAGCACCCGGGCCAGGCGTCTGAGACCCTCGCGACTGATCTCCAGGCCGAACTCCGGGCCCAGGGCGTCGAGCGCCGTCAGCACATCGCCGGCGGCAATGAAGCCGGCCAGGCGCAGGTCCTGGTCGTCGGCCACATCCATCGGTTCCAGTCGGGCCAGCAGCGGACGCAGGCCGGCCCAGGCCTCCAGGAACAGGGCGCGCACCGGGTCGCCCGCCGGGCTGTCTTCGACCAGCGCTTCGGCGATGCGCTGTCGGGTCTCCAGCAACAACGCCAGGAAATCCAGCTGCAGATCGCGCTCGTCGATCTGGGCGGCCATGCGCACAATCAGCACGGTCAGGAAACCGTCCAGTTCGTCTTCGACCCGCTGCCACTCCAGCTGCTCTTCGGGCCGCAGCGTCGGCTCGGGCGACCGGTCACGATCCGGTGAAACCGCCGGCGCGCGCACGACAAAATCAAGCTCGGCTCGCAACCCATCCGGCGTCGCGGCCACGGCGACCAGGCGCCCGCGTTCGCTCAAGCGCGGCGCAGGATCCGTCTCCTCCGGCATGAAATCCTCGATCATGCGGTCAAACGACGCCAAAAGACCACTAACGTCCACGATTACACCTTCAAGCCGCGGAACCACCAGGGCTTCGGCGAGCGCTCTCGAGGGTCGACTGAACAGGCCGCTGCCGCCATCGGGAAGGCGCAGCTCCGCGCCGGACGGCTGGAACACCACGGCACCTCCCTCGGCATCGATCTGCGGTTTCATTTCCAGGTGCAGGCGACTGGAAAGCGGTCCGGGGCCGCGGCAGCGTCCCAGGATATCGGCCCCGGTGGTCGCCTCCAGCGCAAGCGAAAGCAGCAGACGACGATCGGCAACGGTCAGCTCCAGATCGGACAGATCCAGGCGGTTGCAGCGGTCGGCCTCCATCACCCCCCGCCCGTCTTCGTCCAGGCCCAGCGCCTGTCCGGCAAGGCCTTTCAGGTGCGGCAGGTCGACGACCAGCGGCACGCTGACCCGCAACTCGGCACTCACGGGGGCGCTCAGGGCAAACGCAAACAGGGCGGCCAGGACCGCAGGAATCTTCGCCATGGATGATCTGCATTGGGGGGATTGCCAGACCGCTTTGATCATTCACGTCGATATAGGTTCGGCATGATTGCATTCACCGAACTGCCGACCGGCGGCTTGCGGCCCTGTGCATTGCCGAACCAGACTGGTACTATCCGCGCATGAATTTCAACCTCCGGGCCGGCCTGGCCGCCATGATTTCCGTCGTCCTCGCGGCCTGTGCAAGCCAGTCCGGCGACGATGCGCCCGTGGTTGAACGCTGGAACCTGCCCGAAGTGATCTACACCGAAGACGGTCGCCCCGACCCGTCGATCCTCGCGCCGGTGCAGGTTCTGCACCGCGGCAACGGCACCCAGCCCCAGGGTCTGGATCCGCACGTCACCGAAGGGGTGCCCAGCAGCAACGTGCAGCGCGATCTGTTCGAAGGCCTGATCACGCGCGCACCCGACGGCTCGCTCATTCCCGGCGTGGCCGAGCGCTGGGAGATCAGCGAGGACGGCATGACCTGGACCTTTTTCCTGCGCGAGAACGCGCGCTGGTCGAACGGTGATCCGATGACCGCCGATGACTGGTTGTTCAGCTTCCGGCGCATCGTCAACCCGG
>REEW01000035.1 GCA_007694885.1 Wenzhouxiangella sp.
GGTCAATCCGGCGATCAGGCCCGGCTCCGGGCTATCATGAAATGCGACGTCGAACGCGGACTCGAACCTCATGTCTTCCGATACCCAGCGCAACGAGTCGGATTCTTCATCCGTTCATCGCGACCCCGATCGGGTGATGCAGAAAAGTCTGCGTCAGGGCAGCCTGTTCGTCTGGCTGGCCGCGGCGATCCTGCTGGGCTTTTACCTGGTGGGCGACTTCGACGAGCCGCCGACGACACAGCTGGGCTATACCGAGTTCCTGAGCGCCATCGAAGATGGTCATGTCAAACAGGCCACGCTGCGCGGCCAGCAAATCGAGGGGCAGTTGACCGAGCAGGCCGTCGAGGACAACGACCTGTTCGAGGCCGAGCGCTTCCGCACCGTGCGTCCGGAGCTGGAGGGCGAGCGACTGCTCGAGCGCCTCGAGCAAGCCGGGATTCCCTACACCGCAGAACCGGCCGAACCGGCCTGGTGGGCGCAGATTCTGCTGCGGGCCTTGCCGTGGATCGTGCTGCTGGGGCTGCTGTTCTGGTTCTGGGGCCGGATGGCCCAGCGCGCAATGTCCGGGGGCGCCGGTCCGTTCGGCTTCGGTCAGTCCAAGGCCAAAAGAATACGGACCGAACACAGCGATGTCCGACTCAGGCACGTGGCCGGTGCCGAGCGCGCCAAGCTTGAAGTCAAGGAAGTCATCGACTACCTCAAAGAGCCGCAACGCTATCGCAAGCTGGGCGCAAGAATTCCTCGCGGTCTGCTGCTGATGGGGCCGCCGGGAACCGGCAAAACACTGATGGCGCGGGCCGTGGCCGGCGAGGCCGGCGTACCCTTCTACAGCGTCACCGGGTCTGAATTCATCGAGATGTTCGTCGGTGTCGGCGCCTCCAGGGTGCGCGACATGTTCTCCAAGGCCCGCGAGACCGCCCCTTCAGTGATCTTCATCGACGAAC
Source organism: Wenzhouxiangella sp. (assembly GCA_007694885.1). Taxonomy (GTDB): domain Bacteria; phylum Pseudomonadota; class Gammaproteobacteria; order Xanthomonadales; family Wenzhouxiangellaceae; genus Wenzhouxiangella. The sequence continues at coordinate 945 of REEW01000035.1, forward strand.
TCGATGCGGTCGGCAGAAGCCGCGGAACCGGCATGGGCGGCGGCCACGACGAACGCGAACAGACCCTGAACCAGATTCTTGCGCAAATGGACGGATTCGAAGCGCACGAAGCAGTGGTCGTGCTGGCCGCCACCAACCGCCCGGACGTGCTCGACCAGGCCCTGCTGCGGCCCGGCCGCTTCGACCGCAAGATCACCATGGACCGTCCCGACCGAAAGGCCCGCAAGGCCATTCTGCAAGTACACACCGAAAAGATTCCGCTCGATGACGATGTCGATCTCGATCGTCTGGCGCGCATCACGATCGGTTTCTCCGGCGCCGACCTGGCCAACCTGGCCAACGAAGCCGCGCTCCTGGCCGGCCGGGAGAACAAGGACAAGGTCGACTGGGCCAGCTTCAGTGCCGCCCGCGACCGGGTGATGCTGGGCCAGGCGCGCGATTCTGCCCTGAGCGAACACGAACGCCGCCTCGTCGCCTTCCACGAGTCAGGCCACGCGCTGCTGGCCGAGCTGCTGCCCAACGCCGATCGGGTCGACAAGATCAGCGTCCTGCCACGCGCCCAGACTCTGGGTGTGACATCGCAACTGCCCGACGAGGACCGCTACAACTACGGCGAAAAATACCTGCGCGACCGGATCGGCGTGATGTTCGGCGGACGCCTGGCCGAATCCATCGTCTTCGGCGAAGTCAGCAACGGCGCCGAAAACGACCTCGAGCAGGCGACCCAGCTGGCCCGCAGAATGATCGGGCGCTGGGGCATGAGCGAGCGCCTGGGGCCGGTCTCTTTCACCGAAAGCGATCAGCACGTCTTCCTTGGCAAGGAAATGAGCCAGGGACGAAACCACAGCGAGACCACCGCCGCGCTGATCGACGAAGAAGTCCAGAAACTGCTGAAGGAAATCGAGGCCCGGGCCCGCGAGCTACTGGAAAACAACCGCGCTACCCTCGACGCCCTGGCCGAAGCGCTGGCTGAAAACGAAACGCTGGAAAGCGAGCAGGTACGCCAGATCATCGAGGAATCGGGCGCAGAAAAACCGGAATAGGCGTGTCCACCGCGAATCGGGAGGTTCAGACCTCCGGAGCGCCGGGAATCAAGGGCTATTCGTCGGACTCATCGCCCTCTGCTTCAGCCCCTTCGACATCGCGCAAGGTCACCACGCCGGACTCCAGGCCCTGGAAGATGCGGGTTTCCATCTCGACGATGCGGCGAAAATCCCAGGCTTCCGGGCGATAGAAGTCGATACCGGTGCGGCTCTGTCCCGAACTGTCGATCACCGTCAGATTGCCGACAAAACCCGTGCGCGGACCGCGTCGGCGGGCACACCCTGACGCTGATAATTCATCACGCCGAGATTGAATTGCGACAGCTTGTCGCCCCAGCGGGCTGCGACCTTGAATCTGGACTTGGCACTGGGGTAGTGCCCGGCGCGGTAGGAACGCATGGCCTCGTTGTAGTGGCGGTAGCCGGGCGTATGCTCGGCGAATCTGGCCAGTTCCGCCTTGACCGTACCACTTGACAACAGTGCACAGCCGAGCAGCACAACCGAAAACCGCACCGGATGATTGAATGGCGAAATCATGACGTACCCCTGCAACAATCCAACGCTTCGGAGTATATCAACGCGTTTTCGGCCCGATCAAGAGCCACCTGCCAGGCCATTGAGACCGCCCCGGAGGCGAAGGCATCATCGAGCATCCCGTTCGCGCCGGATCAGTTGGGTCGAGCCTGGCGCGTCGGACACTGGCCATGTTCGCCGCTCGCAGTGTTCGGCGACGATCTTGATCGATAGATTCGGCACGGCAGCATCCCGGCTCCAGGATAGTGCCTTTCTAATACGGCCGGTGTAGGACAATCGTTTATGGCAGCGCATCAACCAGGTCAAGCCCCAATTCGACAAATGGTTCGAAATCAGCCCGATTCAGGGTGACGAAATGCGCACCTGCACGAATGGCGACAGCGGCGATGACCGCGTCAGTCTTGAAAACCCGCCGGCGTCCGGCCTCATTGAAGATTGTTGCGGCCAGCTCGGCATCTTCCAGGGTCAGCGGCAGAATCTGTCGTTGCAGGAAAGCCATGGCCATGGCCGCCTCGTTGTTGGCCAGCGGACCCACGCTGAATTCGTACCAGACCAGGCTGCTTGCGGCAGCCGGTTCGCCACCCGTGACTCGCTGGATGATCGGATGCCCTTGACGTGCCCAGACCGGCAGGGCGATCAGGGCGTTGGTGTCGAAATGCAGCATGGCTCATTCACCCCCAACCGAACGGCGCTGGTCTTCTGCGTGCCGTTCCTTGCGCAATGTCCGGGTAATGGCGCGCAGCGATTCCTCCGTTCGAACAGGCGGGCCTGAGGCGTAGTGGGCCACGACCTCGGCCGGCGTCATGGCCGCCGGCCCTTCCTGTTCGGCAATACGGCGGATCGAGCGACGAATGACCTCGGCCTGGGAAACCCCCCAACTCCGAGCCATGCGCTTGATATTGGCAGCCGTTTCCTTATCGAGGGCGTAGCTGGTGCGAACGGTCATGCGTGCCATGAGCTGATGTCATGCTTTATGGTATGGCATTATGGTAATAAACTTTACGGCTACCAGCAAGCCCTCCCAAAGTTTTCCAATGGGCGGCCGGCACCTACACGCCCAATCCAGGAAACCGCAACAGCGCCATCTTTCTTAAAAACGGCTGTTGCGATCTAGGGCGGATTCGCCGGTAGCGAAGACGAACGCGAGCAACGCGACTGGCACGCCAACGAGACCATCCTCACTTGCGTGACTCAGCCCCTATCGTTCCCACCCCGCCCCCGACGCCGGTGCGGGGTGCTTCAGGCCGCTCAGGCCTGCGGCAACAATGCGCCAATAACAGGTTGAGCCCAGCGCGGGGGACGGTTATGCAAGTATTCGATCGTGCCACCTGTTGCCTGCAGTATCCGCTCCAGGCAGGGGTATTCATTCGGGCGCGTATCCCTGGAGTTGTCGTAGACCGCCAGCACATCGCAGGTCGGCGCCAGTCGGCAGATCTTCTTCAGTGAAGTCACATGGCGATAGCGAATGCGCTCTTCGGGTATATCGTGCCCGCCCCGCGCTACTCGCTGGCAGACGCGGTTCATGTCGGCGCCTGGCCGCAGGCCACTCGTGCTTGATGGTGGATTCGGACAGGTTCAGGGTCGCCCTTACAAGGAGTCCAGCGCCCCCAGAGCAGCGGACAGCATCAGGCGTCGGAAAGAAGCCGGGCCGCCACCTTGCCGAGTTTGCGATCGAATGTGGCCAGCGGTGCGCGCAGTTCAAGAGCCAGTTGCAGATAGGCAGCGTCGTAGGCCGTCAGCCCGGTCCGCTCGGCAAGTTCGAACTGTGCGCTCGCATCGATGCGGCAGCGAGTGAGTTCGAGTTCGGCCAGGTCAGCCAAGGCCTGGCGAGCCAGCTCGGCGTGTCCTGCAGCGGACTTCTTCAGCGACACACTGACGATTTCATGATCCAGCAAATCGGGCGCGAACAGCGCCTTGCCGGCCATAGCCAAGGCGGCAGAATCTCGAGCAGGTTCGTCAAAAAGCACGGCCGCCAGTGCGCTGCAGTCGACCACCAACGGCGGTTTGCGCGCGTATTGCCCGGCGGGTTCGGCGACGATCAACTCGTCATCGGGCATCGCGTTCGCGCCGGATCAGTTGGGTCGAGTCTGGCGCATCAGACACGGGCCGGGTTCGCCGCTGGCGGTGTTCGGCGACGATCTGCTCGATCGGCTTGGTGCCGACGGTCTCGCCGCGCAAGTGCCGGTCGGCCTTTGGCTCGGCGTCCGGTGTCAGTGCTGCCCGACAGGCCAGGTCCAGTAGTTCGCCCTGAAGTGAGCGATGATTCGACCGGGCCCGCGCCCTCAATCGCGCAACGACGTCCTCTGGCACGTTCTTGATCGATAGATTGGGCATGGGAGCATCCTGGTTCCATAACGGATTCATTCTGGCGCCACAAGGGGGACAAAGTCAACCTGACCGTTGTGTCATGGGGCATCGTTCGTGCAGCGCGGGTCCAGGTCAAGCTGGCGGCACAGGCGCAGAAACTGCGGCCGGTTCCAGCCGCTGTCGAGCAGGCGGGCGGCCCAGTAGCGGGCCGGCTCGGATGGCCCCTGCAGGGCCAGGATGGTGGCGTGATTGTGCAGTACCTGCTGATCGTCGCCGTCCCCAAGGATGGCTTCAGTCACTTCCAGGGCCTCGGCCAACACGGCTTCTCGCTCAGTCTGCCGCCCGACATCGTCCAGGGCTCGTGAGCGAACGATCAAAGCCGTGGCCAGCAATTTTTTCAGCAGGGCGGTTTCGGCGCCAGGTAGCCGGGGGTGGCGGCCATCGAGGTACCGGCCTTGCCAACGGTATCGATCTCGTCCAGCGGCACACTGCGAGCCAGCCCGAAATCCAGCACCTTGACCTGGTTTTTCCGGGTCAGCATCACGTTGTCGGGCTCCTCTTCTTCGTTGCCGCCATGTATGCCGTCTACCAGGTGTTTTCCTCAGTCGAACTCATCCATGCCCTGCGCTGGGGTGTTGTCGCCATCATACGGGTCCAGTTTACGGTCTTCCTGAGAGGCTTCATGGGCATGCACTTCGAAGCCAACCGCGTACTGCGCGAGGTCAAGCGCCTCGAGCTGCGCCTGGTGCGGATGGAGGAGCGTGGGCATTGAACAGATATCCTCTGCCGGCCAACGACGCCGTCGGACGAGGCACCGAACGGATCTTCCACGATCGATTCACTGGAAGCGGTCGCGGAAGATGCGCACGCCGCGAAGATCTCGGACCAGGTAAGCCTCGGTCACCTCGTTGATGGCTTCGGAGCTGGTGGTCACGCTGAGGGTGATATCGGCCTGGCCGTCGTCGAGCAAACCAGGTTCGGTGGCAAAGCTCAAGGTCACCGTGCGCTGCTCGCCGACCGCGAAGTCGCCGAAATCGCAGTCGATGGTCTGGCCATCCGGGCTGATCGTGCAGTTGCCCGCCGAGCTGCCGGCAAAGAACACGCCCGGCGTGTCGATGGTGCCTTGCAGCGAAACCGCCTGGGCGACCAGGCCGGCGACACCCTCCGGCTCGAGGTTGCCGATGACCACGTCGATGGTAAAACCATCGCCGGTCGGGATTGCCGGGGGCGCGGTGTCCTCCAGGTCGTCGGGTAAATCGATGCCCAGATTGACCAGTGGTTCAGCAACGAATTCCCGGGTCTGGCACGGCGTGTCGCCGGCGTTCTGGTCGAG
>REEW01000077.1 GCA_007694885.1 Wenzhouxiangella sp.
GGGCCTTCACAGGCGTCGCGCCCGAATGGATTTGCCCTTGACCTTGCCGCGTTGCAGATGCTCCAGGGCCTCACGGGCATGGGATCTGGCGACCGCAACGTAGGCGCTGAAGTCCTGGATATTGATTTTTCCGATGGCCGCCCCCGGAAGCCCGCCTTCGCCAGTCAAGGCGCCCAGGATATCGCCCGGGCGCAGTTTGTTCTTGCGCCCTGCATCCAGCGCCAGGGTGACCATGGCCGGCTTTTCCGGTACCGGCAGCTCGCTTGGCAGGGACTGGATTTCCTCAAGCACGATGGGCTGGGCGAGCAGCGGGGCCAGCGCATCCAGGCGGAACAGCTCGGCCTGGGTCACCAGCGTGATGGCCATGCCGGCTTTGCCGGCGCGCCCGGTTCGCCCGACTCGATGCAGCCAGGTTTCAGCGTCGGTGGTCATGTCATGGTTGATCACCAGCGCCAGGTCGTCAACATCCAGCCCGCGCGCCGCAACATCGGTGGCCACCAGGATGCGGGCACTGCCATTGGCGAAGCGCAGCAGGGTCAGATCGCGGTCTTTCTGCTCCATATCACCATGCAGTGCCAGGGCGCTGTGGCGACGACTTTTCAGCTCTTCAGCCAGTTCGGCGCAGCCTTGCCGGGTTTTGCAGAAAATCAGACAGGATTCGGGCTTCTGCTTGCCCAGGATCTTGAGCAGAGTTTCAAGCTTGTGCTTTGGCTTGCTTACTGCAAAAAACTGATGCCGGACGGTGGTCTTTTCCCTGGCCTGCTCCACGGTGACGCGTAGCGGCCGGGACTGGAACTCGGCACTGAGCCGCTCAATATCGCTGGGGAAAGTGGCCGAAAAGAGCAGCGTCTGGCGATTTTTCGGGGTTTGCCGAATGATCCCGGTGATGGTGTCGATAAAGCCCATGTCGAGCATGCGGTCGGCTTCATCCAGCACCAGCGTACGCAGCCGATCCAGGCGCAGCGTCTTCTTGCGCAGGTGATCATCAATCCGTCCGGGGGTACCGACGATCACGTGGGCCCCGTGTTCCAGAGAGGCCTTCTGCGGCCCGATCGGCGTGCCGCCGCATAGTGTGATGATCTTGATGTTGGCCAGGGGTGTGGCCAGCCGGCGAAACTCTTCGGCAACCTGCGCGGCCAGCTCACGAGTGGGGCACAGCACAAGCGCCTGGCAGTTGAAATGGCCGGGGTCGAGATGCTGGAGAATGCCCAGGGCAAATGCGGCCGTCTTGCCGCTGCCGGTCTCGGCCTGTCCGACCAGGTCCCTGCCGGCCAACAGATGCGGCAGCGACTGGGCCTGGATGGGCGTCATGGTGCTGTAGCCCAACGAGTCCAGATTGCCACGCAGTGCTTCGGACAAGGGCAACGTATCAAATGATGCGGAAGTCATAGTCGGGCCACTTTGGTAAAGGACGCCACTATAACCCCACCATATTCACAACCCTGCCTACTGTGGCGCCGCCAGACCCCTCACGCGCTTGTCGCTCTTCTGCCTGAGACTACTTGTTCTTCTTTTCCGCCTTGGCAGCGCGTTTTTCGAGCAGCGACTTTGCAGCCTTTTTCTTGGTTTCTTTCTTCTGGTCCTTGCCCTTGCTCATGACTCTTGCTCCGGGTTCTGATCAGGTGAGTCCGGCGGCGATTCTTCCGCCGGGGCATTGCGAGCCAGCTTTTTCTGGCGCTTTTCTTCCTGCTGTTGTGCCTTCTTCAATTCTCGCTGTCGCTTGCCATACTGGTAGTTGGGTTTGGCCATGAGGGCTCCGGAAATGGGTAGTGACCCAGTGTATCGCGCCTTTGGGCATAATTTTTGGGAAAAGACTTGGGGATGGATGGTTTTGCTGGCTTACATCCGAACCAGTTTCATCAACGGTTCAAAACGGTAGATGACGCTCCGGCGCCCAGCGGCACTGCGAACAGTCTTGAGCAAGCCCTCCTGCAATAGCGCGCGTGAGAAGCGTGCAGCCGTGGCAGCGGATCTGGCCCGGTTCACTCCTCGCCCAGCAAATTCCCCGGATGCAGACGCGCCGCGCGCCGGGCAGGCTGGACTGTGGCCACCAGCAGCAATGCCATCAGCCCGAGCAGGGTCAGGGCGGCAACGCCGGGCGCATTGACGGCCAGGCTGATGAGGTCGTCACGCAGCCAGGCCACGGCGACCAGGCCCAACAGAGCGCCCAGCAGTGTTCCGGGCAGTCCGAGCAGCAGGCCGCGCTGGAGGATGCGGCGGCGTACGCTGCGTGGCCCGGCACCCAGGGCCATGCGGATGGCGATCTCGCGCTGGCCGCTGTCGACCAGGAAGCGCTGCATGGCAAAGAAACCGAATCCGGCCATGACAACGACCAGGCTGCCGAACAGAGCGGTGATTCCGGCCCGGGCGCGATCGCGTTCGGTGGCTTCGGCCCGGATTTCTGCCAGTGGACGCACGGTCATTACCGAAAGCACGTCCATGTGGCGGTCCAGTGCCTCGGTGACCCGGGACTCGATCTGCTCAGGCGCGGCTTGGCCGCGCACCAGAACCGGAGCCAGGGCCGGCCCGAAACCCATGCGGGTGGAAAAGATCAATCCCTCCACCGGTTCGTCCGGGTGACCATAAAGCACGTCCTCGACCACCCCGATGACCCGCATCTGGTCGTCATCGCCACTGACATGACGATCCACGACATCGCTCTGGCCCCAGGCCTGCTCGGCGAAATGACGGCTGATGATCAGCCCCGGCTCGGTGTCGGTGTCGAAATCCCTGCCGTGCAACAGAGGAATCCCCATCAGTTCGAAAAAGCCGGGACCGACCCCGATGACGCGGGCGCTGACCTGGCGGTCTTCGATTTCCCAGCTCACATGGGCCACCATGCGCTGACCCGGCAAGGGACCGCCGAAGGCGACCGCATCGACGCCCGGAAGCGCGGCCAGGCGCTCGCGCGCATCGGCGCGGAAAGCCGTGACCGCCTCGTCCTGCGGCACGTTGGGGCGGCTGCCCGCGGGTGCTTCGCGAAAGCTGACCAGTACGGCCTGGACCCCGTCGGCACGAAAGCCCGGGTCACGCTGCTCGAGCAGGGAGAGGTGAAACAGAAAAGCCAGGGCGCTGGCGCCGACCAGGCCGGCCAGGCCCAGCTGGATCAGGGCCGCGCCATGCTGGAACAGCCCGGGCTGGCTGCCGGCCTGGCGGCTTTGCTCAGCGAGGCGTTTGCGCCGAACCAGGGCGGCAGGAACCAGTGCGACCAGGCCGGTCAGTACCGCGGCCAGCAGCGCCGTCATGGCCAGCGCGGCCGGGTCGAAAGCCGCATCGCTCAAATCCGAACGCTCCAGAAAGGGCAGTTCGCGGAAGACGGCGGCCAGCCACAACGAGGCCAGCAGCCCCACGACCGTGGCGGTGGCGACCAGCGCGCCGGCCTCGGTCAGCAATTGTCCGACGATGCGTCGCCGACCAGCGCCCAGGGCCTGGCGCAGGGCCAGCTCACGCCGTCTCGCCGGGGCCCGGGCGAGCAGGAAAATACCCGCGTTGACCGCCGCGACCAGGGCCACAAGGGCCGCGGTTGCCAGCAGGATGGAGACCTGGCGCTGGGCCGCACGGCGTTGCAGGGGGTGGGTCACGATGCCGTCGACGACCAGGATTTCTTCAGCGCTGCGAATCCCGAACATGTCCGGGAAATCATGGGTGTCCATGAAGCGGGCCAGTTCAGCCTCGACCGCCGCCGTTCCCGTACCCGGCACCTTGCGACCGAACAGTCGAAACCAGGGCAGGTCATCGACGATCATGTCCGGCATCGAATGGATATCGCGCAGGAAACGACCGTAAGGCAACCAGAGCAGGGTCGGGCCGCTGCCGGTTCCGGTGAAAGCGGCATCGACCACGCCGACCACGCGCCAGTTCTCGTCGTTGAACTCGATCTCGCGCAGCAGGATGTCGGGGTCCTGGTTGAAAGCCTGCCGCCACAGACCGTGCGAGAGGACCAGGTTTCTCTGGCCGCCGTCGGCAAAATCATCCTCATCCAGGCCCCGGCCCAGGGCCATTCGGGGTCGCAGGGTCTGGAAGTAGCCGGGCAGCACCGCTTCGGCCTGGCCTTCGAGCAGTTGCCCTTCCAGCGGCACCTCGCGCAGAAATCCCATGCCGGATACGCCTGAGACGTCTTCCAGCGTCTGCACCGAGCGCCGCAGCTCGGCGGCCGAGTTGGCACCCATCACGCCCATGCCGAATTCGCCGCGAACGCCCACGGTCACCAGGCCGCGGTTGGACTCCAGTCCCGGCAGTCCGCCCAGGTGCAGATCCGTCCACAAGGTGGCCATGGTGCTGACCAGGGCCATGGCCGAAGCCAGCATCAGTACCGCCAGCGCGGTCTGCCACGGGGTCTTGCGATAGACCCGGATTGCGTGCCTCAGATCGGCGATGAACCCGGCAATCATGCCCCGCCCGCTTCCGGATCCTGCTCGATCCGGCCGTCGTGCATGCGCAGCCGACGACCGGCCCGGGCCGCGTAGTCGGGGTTGTGGGTGACCATGACCAGGGTGGTGCCGCCATCGTGCAGTTCGCCGAGCAGGTCCATGACCTGTTCGCCGGATTCACTATCGAGGTTGCCGGTCGGCTCGTCGGCCAGCAGCAGCGACGGCTGCCCGACCAGGGCGCGGGCAATGGCGGCGCGCTGCTGCTGCCCGCCTGAGAGCTGACCGGGACGGTGGTCGGCGCGATGGTCCATGCCGACCCGCTTGAGCGCCTCTTCCACGGACTGACGGCGGGCCCGTCCATCCAGGCCGCCGCGATAGATCAGCGGCAGCTCGACGTTCTCGCGCACGCTCATTTCCGGGATCAGGTTGAAGCTCTGGAAGATGAAGCCGATCTCGCGGTTACGCAGGCGCGCCTGTTCCTCGGCATCAATCTCGGTGGTCGGCACACCGGCCAGGATGTAGTCGCCCGAGCTGGGCTCGTCGAGCAGTCCCAATACGGACAGCAAGGTCGACTTGCCGCAGCCCGACGGGCCCTCGATGGCGACGTACTCGCCCCGTGCGATGTCCAGATCGAGACCGGCCAGGGCATGGGTTTCCAGTTGATCGGTGGTGTAAATGCGGCGCAGATCGCGCAGTGCGATCAGGGGCTGTTTCTGGTTCACAGGCTTGGCTTCCTTGGCTTTCAGATTTATTGGCGCAGTCTTACCCGTTCGTGATCCTCGAACTCGCTCAGGTCGGCCAGCACAACACGCTCGCCGGGATTAAGGCCGGCGATGATTTCCGCGTGTCTTGCCGACAGGCGGCCGATTTCGACCTCGCGCCGGCGGGCATGACGCTCGCCGTTGTCGACGACGAAGACGATCAGTTGCTGTCCCTCGCTGCGCGCCTGGGCCGGTCGCGGCAGGTACAGGACATCGTCCAGGCGCTCCAGCTCGATTCGTCCGCTGATGCTCTGGTCCGGGCGCAAACCCGGCAGCGGATTGGATACCAGGGCGACGTCTACGTCGATATGACGGTCGCGGGCGCTGGGGTCGACCCGGGTGACTTCACCATCGATGGTTTCGCGGCCCAGTTCCAGCGTGACCGGCAGGCCGATCAGGACATCCGACGCCTCGCGTTCGGGCACGCGCAGGCGGGCAATCAGGTGTTCGGGGTCAACAATGCGCGCGACCAGCTGCCCGGCACCCAGGCGCTCGCCCTCCTGGACCAGGACGTCCTGGACGATTCCGGCGGTTGGCGCCCGGACGCTGAGCAAATCCACCAGGCCTTCAAGATGGGTGACCTTGTCGCGGTGACGGGCAAGCCGGGCCCGGGCGGCGTCGCGCTGGGCCTGGCGTAGTTCGGGCGCTCTTTCGCTGCGCGCCTGCTCGGCCTCGAGGCGACGGCGCAGCTGGCTGACCCTGAGACGCGAACGCTCCAGCTCGATGGCTGAAAACACCTGGGCATCGGCCAGCTCTTCCTGGGCCTGGAGTTCCAGCAGCGCGCCGGTGTATTCCGACTCTGCCTGGGCCAGCTGCGCAATCAGGTCCAGGCGCCGGTTTTCGGCCTCGACCCGCTGCACGGCTTCCTCGGCCTCGGCTGCGGCCAGGTCCCAGCGCGCGCTGGCCAGTTCCTCGTCCAGGTCCGGGCTGCTCATGAAGATCAGTGCATCGCCGCTGTTGACCGGATCGCCGGGCAATACCACGACTTCCTCGATCACCCCGTCGTTGCGATTGGTCACGGCCCGCAGCCGCGGTGCCACCAGCGTCCCGGCGGCGGCAACCTCGCGCAGCAGCTCGCCGCGCTCGACCGTGCCGGTCCAGATGCGCTCGGCATCGACCGCGGGCGGGCGCTGCAGCAGCGACGTTGCCACGCCCAGCAACACCAGCACCACGATCACGGGCACGGCCCAGGTCAAGCCCTGCCGCCAGCGCCTGTCCCGCGTCTGCGGCCTGCGAATATCCATAGCCTTTCCTTACGTGTCGACCCGAACGATCCAGACCGTAATCACCGCCCCGCTTGAATCCGTGAGAACGAATGCCTCATCGATGTTCCTCGTTGCCTATCGCCAGTTTGCTACTGTACCTGAACGTCTGTTGCACTCCAACTCCATGAAAAGAGGCTCGGACGAGATCCGCCTGTGCGCCGCTTTGATCGGCACCTTGTCCATACCAGAGTTTTCTGGCCCTCGGTCACGACAGAACCCATAAACTGTGCCCATGCTGATCGCCATCTCCGTCCTCACCGCACTGGTTCTGTTCCTCGGCGCCGGCCTGCTCTGGGCCGGCAAGCGGCTGACGCCCGATGAAACCTCGCTGACCGAGCAGATCAATGACTTGCTGCCGCAGACGCAGTGCGCGCAGTGCGGGTATCCGGGCTGTCGGCCGTATGCCCAGGCGATCGCCGAAGGCGAGGCCGACATCAACCAGTGCCCGCCCGGCGGCGAGGAGGGTGTGCGGGTGCTGGCCGCGCTGCTGGGGGTGGAGGCCAAGCCGCTGGACGCCTCGCACGGCGAGCACAAGCCGCCGATCGTGGCGCTGATCGACGAAGACCGCTGCATCGGCTGCACGCTGTGCATTCAGGCCTGCCCGGTCGATGCCATCATTGGCGCGCCACGGCTGATGCATACGGTGATCGAGTCCGAATGCACCGGCTGCGAGTTGTGCCTGCCGCCCTGCCCGGTCGACTGCATCGATCTGGTCGAACGGCCGCAGGCCTACGTGCCGCCCAGGCCCGAGCCCATTCCCATCCGGGTCCGCGCCGCGTGAGCCAGGCCAGCGCCGATTTTCGCCTGCACGACTTTCATGGCGGGCTGGCGCTGGACGGACACAAGGCCGTGTCGCTGGAAGTGCCGCTGGCCTCAGCCGGCCTGCCGGAGCGGGTGTACGTGCCGATCGGCCAGCACCAGGGCGAGGCCGGGGACTTGTTGCTCGGGCCGGGCGACCAGGTCCTGGCCGGGCAGGCGCTGACCTCGTCCGCGGATGATTTCGAGGTGCCGGCCCACGCGCCCTGCTCGGGCACGGTGGTGGGATTGTGCGAACGCCCGGCCAGTCATCCGCCCGGCAGCCGGCGGCGCTGCATTGAAATCCTGAACGATGGCCGCGATGAGTGGGTCGCCCCCACGCCGCTGAAGCACTGGGCTGAGTGCCCGTCCGGTAAGATCGTCGATCATCTGCACGCCATGGGCCTGGTCGGCCTGGGTGGTGCCATGTTCCCCACCGCGGCCAAGCTGCGCGGCCCCTGGGGCGCCATCCACACCCTGATTCTCAACGGCGCCGAGTGCGAGCCCTGGATTTCCTGCGACGAGATGCTGATGCGCACCCGCCCCGAAGCGGTGATCCGCGGCGGACAGGTTCTGGCCGCCGCGGTGGCCGCCGAGCGGGTGATCATCGCGGTCGAAGACGACATGGACGGTATCGCGGACGCGTTGAAAAAAGCGTTGGCCCAACAACACGGCAGCCTGGAAATGGTCATCGTCGAGGTGCCGTCCGTTTATCCGCAGGGCGGCGAGCGCCAGCTGATCGAGACCCTGACCGGGCTGCAGGTGCCCGGCGACGGTCTGCCGCAGGACATCGGCCTGCTGTGCCACAACGTGGCCACCGCCGCGGCGGCAAGTGATGCCGTCGTGCACGGCCGACCGCTGACCGAGCGCATCGTCACCGTCACCGGTCCCGGCATTCAGCGCCCGTGCAACCTGCGCGCGGCCGTGGGCACGCCCGTTGCCCACCTGGTTGCCGCCGCCGGCGGATACCGCGACGGGGTGCAACGCCTGGTACTGGGCGGCCCGATGTCGGGCACCGCCCTGTCCAGCGACGAGGTGGTGCTGACCAAGGGCAGCCACTGCGTGCTGGCGCTGACCGACCAGGAACTGGCGCCCCGGCCTGAACCCATGCCCTGCATCAACTGCGGCGACTGCGTGGCGGTTTGCCCGGCCAGCCTGATGCCGCAGCTGTTGTTTCGCGCGCTGGCCGCCGACCGCCACGAGCAGGCGCGCGATCTTTCCCTGCTGGAGTGCATCGAGTGCGGCTGCTGTGCCCAGGTCTGTCCCAGCCAGATTCCCCTGGTCGACTACTACCGCCACGGCAAGGCAAGACTGGGCCTGAAGGACCTGGATCAAAGACGGGCCGCGCTGGCCAAACGCCGCTACGAGGCGCGCGAGCAGCGCCTGGCGCAGCAACAGGCGGACCGCGAGGCCCGCCGCCGCGCCCGCGCCGAGCGTCTGCAGAAAGCCGGCGGTGCCCGCGACGAGATCCAGGCGGCCATCGAACGCGCCAAAGCCAAAAAGCGCAGCGGGGACTGAGCCGAACCATGCAGTTTCCCCTAGCCGGTGCCCCGCACCTGCCGCCGACCAAGCGCGTCGATCGCGTCATGCGCCAGGTGCTCTACGCGCTGCTGCCCGGCATCCTCGCCCACTGGCTGGTGTTCGGCTGGGGCATTTTCTTTCAGATCGCCCTGGCGGTGGGTTTTGCCCTGCTGTTCGAGTGGCTGATGCTGCGCGTCCGGCAACGGCCCGTGCGGATGTTTTTGAGCGACTACAGCGTGGTCGTCACCGCGGTGTTGTTCGCCCTGTGCGTGCCGCCGCTCGCGCCGTGGTGGATTGCCGCGGTTGGCATGCTGTTTGCCGTGGTCGTCGCCAAGCAGCTCTATGGGGGCCTGGGGTTCAACCTGTTCAACCCGACCATGGTCGGCGTGGCGGCGGTGTTCATCGCCTTCCCGATCGAGCTCAGCCAGTGGCTGGCGCCGCGAACCCTGAGTCCGGGCTTGCCGGGTTTCCTCGACACGGCGCGGGCCGTTCTGACCGGGCAGACCGGCCACCTGGACTGGGACGGCATCACCCGCGCCACGCCGCTGGATCAGCTGCGCAGCGGGGCCATGGATCGGCTGCGCATCCCCGAGATTCGCGAAGACGCGGTGTTCAGCCGCTTCGGCGCCCACGGCTGGGACTGGATCGTCCTCGGCTACCTGGCCGGCGGCCTGTGGCTTCTGCGCCAGGGCGTGATTCGCTGGCAGGCGCCCACGGGCGTGATCCTGGCCACGCTGGTGGTCGCGACCCTGCTGTGGCTGGTCGACCCGGACCTGCACCCCTCACCCAGCCTGCAGCTGTTCGCCGGCAGCCTGATGGTGGCCGCCTTTTTCATCGTCACCGACCCGGTCTCCGGCAGCGCGACGCCGCGCGGGCGGCTGATCTTCGGCATCGGCGTGGCCCTGATCACGCTGGCGATCCGGCAATGGGGCGGCTTTCCGGACGGGGTAGCTTTCGCCGTGCTGTTGATGAACATGTTCGTGCCGCTGATCGACCGCTACACCCAGCCGCGCGTCTACGGGGTGCAGCGATGATGCGCAGTCGGCGCGTGCGAGCCGCCCTGTCGCTGACCCTGCTCGGCCTGCTTGCCGCCCTGCTGCTCAGCGGAATCGACCGCCTGACCCGCGAGCGGATCGCGCAGGCCGAGCAGCGCCGCGCCCTGGCCACCCTGACCGAGCTGGTCCCGGCCGAGCGCTTCGACAACGATCCGGTGACCGACCGCATCGAGCTGCGCGTCCCGCCCTTCGAACAGCCGGCGACCGTCTACCGGGCCCGGCGCGGCGGCGAGCCGGTGGCCCTGATCTTCGATGTGACCACGCCGCGCGGCTACAGCGGCGATATTCGCCTGCTGGTTGCCACCGACCCCGAGGGCGTTGTGCTGGGCGCGCGCGTGCTCGCCCACCGCGAGACGCCCGGCCTGGGCGATCGAATCGAGATCGAGCGCAGCGACTGGATCCGGCAGTTCAGCGGGCGCCGCCTGGGCGATCCCGCCCCCGACGCCTGGGCCCCGGACCGGCGCGGCGGTGAATTCGATACCCTGACCACGGCCACGATCACCACCGATGCGGTCATCGATGCCATCAAACGCGCGCTGCAGGTCAGGGCCGATCGGTCCGACGAGCTATGGACGCGGGAGTCTTCCGGACAGCCCTGAGCTCAGGCCGTGGCCGGGATGGTCTGGCGATGGTAATCGGCCAGTCGCTCTACCGCCAGGCGCGACCCCAGGATCACCGGCACGCGCTGGTGCAGCTGCTCGGGCTGAAGGTCAAGAATGCGCTCCAGCCCGGTCGAGGCGGCGCCACCGGCCTGTTCGACGATCAGGGCCATGGGATTGGCCTCGTAGAGCAGACGCAGCTTGCCGGTCTTGCCGGCCGCGGCCAGGCGGCGATCCGACGGGTACAGAAACACCCCGCCGCGGGTGAGGATGCGATGGACCTCGGCGACCATGGAGGCCACCCAGCGCATGTTGAAGTCCTTGCCGAAAGGCCCTTCCCGACCCTGCAGGCATTCGTCGATGAAGCGCCGTACCGGCTCTTCCCAGAAGCGCTGGTTGGAGGCGTTGATCGCGAATTCGCAGGTTTCTGCGGGAATCTGCACGTTCTGGCGGGTCAGCAGGAACTCGCCGATGTCGCGGTCCAGGGTGAACATGCTGACCCCGTTGCCCGTGGTCAGCACCAGCAAAGACGAGGGCCCGTACAGGCAATAGCCGGCGGCCACCTGCTCGGCGCCGGGGCGAAGAAAATCGGACAGTTCGATGGGGCGCCCGCGCTGCGGCGCACGCAGGATGGAAAAGATCGTACCGACCGAGACATTGACGTCGATGTTGGAGGAACCGTCCAGCGGGTCGGTCAGCAGCAGGTAGTTGCCGCTGGGCTTGTGCAGGGGGACCGAATAGAAGTTTTCCATTTCCTCCGAGGCCAGGCCGGCAATATGGCCGTTGTGCTGCAGCGCATCGATCATCAACTCGTTGGAGATCACGTCGAGCTTTTTCTGGGTTTCGCCCTGGATGTTCTCCGATTCGGCGCTGCCGAGCACGTTGACCAGGTCGCCCTTGTTGACCACGTCGGCAATCTTCTTGCAGGCCACGGCGATGTCGTTGAGCAGGCCGGTGAACTCGCCGGTCGCGCCCTGGATGTCGCGCTGGTTTTCGATGATGTAGTTGGTCAGTGTGGTGCCGATGCGCATGTTCCAGACAACCTTTGTCCGCCGGGGCGTGGTTCGCAGACGTTCATTCTAGCCCTTGGGCCGGCGCTCATGGGCTGCATCGCCCCCGTGTCTGTCCGGCTGCGGCTGCTAGAATCATCCGGACTTTTTCAAGGCAGTGTCCGACCACCGCATGCTCAGCGATCACCGACAGATCTGGCACCAGGGCCTGTGGCGCAACAACCCCGGCCTGGTCCAGCTGCTCGGCCTGTGCCCGCTGCTGGCGGTCACCAACACGGCCGTCAACGGCCTGGGCCTGGGCCTGGCCACGTTGTTCGTGCTGGTCGGCTCCAACCTGGCCGTGTCGCTGCTGCGCACCAGCCTGGTCCCGGAAATCCGCATTCCGGCCTTCGTGCTGGTCATCGCCACCCTGGTGACCGTGGTCGATCTGAGCCTGCAGGCCTGGCTGTACGATCTCAGTCGCACGCTCGGCATCTTCGTGCCGCTGATCGTGACCAACTGCACCATCCTGGCCCGGGCCGAAGCCTTCGCTTCGCGCCAGAAACTGCTCCCTTCGCTGCACGACGGCCTGGCCCAGGGCGTTGGCTTCGGTCTGGTCCTGCTCGCGCTGGGTACCGGGCGCGAGCTCATCGGCCAGGGCACGGTCTTTGCCGACGCCGAGCTGCTGCTGGGCGAATGGGCCGGGGTTTTCAGCATGCGCCTGCTGCCCGAAGGCTACGGTCTGCTGATCGCCCTGCTGCCGCCCGGCGCGTTCATCGGGCTGGGCCTGATGGTTGCCCTGCGCCAGTACCTGGTCGCCCGGCCCGCGCCTGAGCCGGCCCCGCAGACGGCCGAATCAGCGCCCTGAAATCAATTCTTCCAGCCAGCCTGCGGCCCGATCGACGGCATCGGGCTGTCCGGTATCGATGGTCAGCAAGTCGCCTTCGCCGGGCGCGCACGGCTGGACGGCTTCGAGCTGCCGGGCCAGCACCGCCAGGTCCGCCTCCGAGGCATCCTTACCGCGCGATACGCGCCCCTTGATCCGCTCTTTCAGCACGTCGACTTCCGCTGTGCAAGCCAGGATGCCGAACGCGACCTCCAACTCCCCGGCCAGGGCGGCGAACCGCGCTCGCCTGTCTTGCTCGAGAAAGGTGGCGTCGATCAGCACCGGGTACCCGGCCCGAACGATGCCCTCCGCCAGCTCGGCCAGGCGGGCATAGGTTTTTTCGGTGGCCTCGGCCGAGTACAGGCCCCGGCCGAGGCCCGAATCGCTGGACGCGTGCCCGGCCAGCCCGTGGAGGCGCTTGCGCTCGACATCGGACCGGACCCGGACCAATCCGGGGCGTTCGACCAGACGCTCGCTCAGCCACGACTTGCCGCTGCCGGAAACACCGCAGGTCAGGACCAGGGCCGGCCGCCGCGTCGAGGCCACCGAACGAGCCAGGGCCAGATAATTGTCCACCTCGCCGGCCAGGTGCTGTCGCTGCGCCTCATCGGCCGCATCAGCCAGGCTGAGCGCAGCCACCTTGGCCCGGACCATGGCCCGGTAGACGGTGTAAAAGGCCAGCAGATCGAGACCCCCGTAGTCGCCGGTTCTTGCCAGGTAGCGGTCGAGCAGGCGCCAGCTCAGCCGTTCCGCGCCGCGGTCGCGCAGGTCCATCACGGCAAACGCCAGGTCGGCGATGACATCGGTCCAGCGCAATTCCGGGCTGAATTCCAGGCAGTCGAACAGGATGGTGCTGTCATCCAGCAGGGCCACGTTGCCGAGATGAACGTCGCCGTGGCATTCGCGCACGAAGCCGTGTTCGAGCCGCTCCTGCAGGCGCCCGGCCAGGCGTTCGAACTGCGCCTCGGTCCACTGGCCGAGTTGGTTCAGCAGCCGTCTGCGCTCGGGAGACTCGACGCAGTCCAGCAGGGTGGCGAAATTGTCGCGCATGGGCGCCACGACCTGGGCCGGCGTTCCGAATTCACCCGCCGGGCCGGCACGCTCGGCCAGCTCGTGCAAAGCCGCCAGCTCTTCGGCCAGCTCGTCCATGCGCCCAGGCGCCAGCCGACCCGCCTCCAGCAACTGATCGAACCGACTGTCCTGGTCGAAGCGATGCATGCGAACGGCAAACTCCAGCGGCTCGCCGGTCCCGCCCAGCACCGGTTCCTCGGGCGCGCCGGTCACGGCGACAACGGCGTCGTACAGGTCGGCGGCATGGCGCCGGTTCAGGCGCAACTCTTCGCGACAGAAATGCTCGCGCAGGGCCAGCGTGGAGAAATCCAGGAAACCGAAGTCGACCGGCTTTTTGATCTTGTAGACCCAGTCGCCGGCCAGCAGCACCCAGGAAATATGGGTTTCGAGAACGTCCACCTCGTCCACCGGGTGCGGGTAGCGAGCGGGGTCGCGGAGCGCGTCGATCAGATCGCTGTGCATGATCCTGGCCTGGGCCCGGAGGACGGGCATGACGGGCGTGTCTGTCAGTATACCGAGGAGGGACGATGGTATTCTCTCCTGCCGTCCCGATTCGCTACCGTCCCGCGCCCATGCCAGCGATGAATGCAGCCGACCGGCTGGAGTTTTTTCGGCGCCTGGCCGAGATCAACCCCGACCCGAGAACCGAGCTCAGCTACTCCAGCCCGTTCGAGCTGCTGGTCGCCGTGACCCTGTCGGCCCAGGCCACCGATGTCGGCGTCAACAAGGCCACGGCCAGGCTGTTCCCGGTCGCCAACACGCCCGAGGCCATCCTGGCCCTGGGCGAGGACGGACTGAAGCACTACATCAAGACCATCGGCCTGTTCAACAGCAAGGCGAAAAACGTCATCGCTGCCTGTCGCATCCTGATCGAGCGCCACGGCGGCGAAGTGCCTGACAACCGGGCCGACCTGGAGGCCCTGCCCGGGGTCGGCAGAAAGACCGCCAACGTGGTCCTGAACACCGCCTTCGGCCAGCCCACCATGGCCGTGGACACACACATCTTCCGGGTCTCCAACCGCACCGGACTGGCCCCGGGCAAGACCCCGCTGGCGGTCGAAAAAGCCCTGCTCAAACGGGTGCCTGAGGAATTCCTGCTCAACGCCCACCACTGGCTGATCCTGCACGGCCGCTACACCTGCAAGGCGCGCAAGCCGCTGTGCGCCGAATGCCCGGTACTCGACCTGTGCCGCTGGCCGGGTCGGAAGGCGCGGCTTCAGGGCGCTGTGAAATAATCCGCGCTGACCGGCGCGACATCGAACCCGCGCGCCCGCAAAAGCTCGATCAACCCGTCCTCGCCGGGCAGGTGCAGGGCGCCGACGGCGATCATCAGGCCGCCCGCTTCCAGCCAGTCGGTGGCGCGATCGACCATGGTGTGGTTGCGCCGGATCATGCCGATCTGCTCGAAATGCTCGCGCAGCGCCGGGTCCAGGTCCGCCATCTGCTCTTCGGCTACGGCTTCCAGGTCGTCGAGATCGCCGTCAAGATAGATCGTGATCAACTGCTCGAACAGCTCGCCCTGGCGGTCGTGGTCGGCCACGGCCTGGGCGAGCAGGTCCAGCTGCATGGATTTCGACATGCCGGCCAGAAAGTCCAGCTGCTCGTCGAGGCGTTCCAGGGCGACCACGTCCAGACCCAGGCTGCCGGCGCGAATGGCCAGGGCAAGGTCCATGAACAGCCCGGTTTGCGGTGGCGGAACGGAGATGGTCATGGCCGCAGCCCACGGCCGCAGGCGCCTGACGGCTGGTTCGCCCATGCCGTAGTGGGCCTCGAGGATGGCGACCAACTGCCGGTAAAGCTCCCCATCGAGCACTTCGTGCAGCCGGGGCTGGTCGTAATGCATGGCCTGGTTGAGCTGCTCGAGCATGGCCATGTCGGGCACCAGTTCCAGGGCCAGGCGGCTCGACTGCTCCAGCGCCGCCAGGACTTCCGGGGCAAACTCCAGCAAGCGCGGGTCTTCACTGTGGACGGTTCCCAGCAGCCAGTTCTGCTGGCCCTGCGGGCCCTCCACCGACCACAGCATCTGGGCATGGGCCGGGGCCACCAGCAGCCAGGCCAGCGCCAGCGCCAGCCGCAACGTGAAAAGCCTTCTTCGATCACCGTTCATGCGTACAAGCCTTTACCATGAGAGGCTCAATCTTACCCGCTCGGTGCCAAACCACATTGATGATGCCCATCGCCCAACGTTTTCGAGGCTTCCTGCCGGTGGTCGTGGATGTCGAAACCGGCGGCTTCAATGCCGCCAGCGACGCGCTGCTGGAACTGGCCGCGTGCGTGATCCAGATGGACGACGAGGGCTGGCTGCACCCGGGCGAGGTCCAGATGCGCCACATCGAGCCCTTCGCCGGCGCCAACATCGAGGAAGCGGCCCTGGAATTCAACGGCATTCGGCCAGATCACCCGCTGCGGCCGGCGGTCGACGAAGCCACCGCGCTGCGCTCCCTGCTCCAGCCGATTCGCCAGGAACTGCGCGATACCGGGTGCAAGCGCGCGGTGCTGGTCGGCCACAACGCCCACTTCGACCTGGGCTTTCTCAACGCCGTCATCGCCCGGGTCGGCTACAAGCGCAACCCCTTCCACCCGTTCAGCTGCTTCGACACCGCGACCCTGGGCGGACTGGCCTACGGCCAGACCGTGCTGGCCCGGGCGGTCACGGCCGCGGGCCTGGAATGGGACAAAAACCGCGCCCATTCGGCCGCCTACGACACCGAGCGCACGGCCACGCTGTTTTGCACCATCGTCAACCGCTGGCGCCATCTGCAGGATCTGGAGTGAATCCGGCACGTCATTGACGAGTAACTGATATCTTTGAATCCGTACCGAAACGGTCCTTGAACCGTTCGACAAGTACGTATGACCATTCAGGCAACCCTTGAAATCACTGCAAAGAGGAGCACAACATGGCTTTTTCCCTGCCCGAACTGCCGTACGCGCTGGACGCGCTGGCCCCGAACATTTCCCGCGAGACCCTGGAATATCACTACGGCAAACACCACCAGACCTACGTCACCACGCTCAACGGGCTGATCGAAGACACCGAGTTCGCCGACAAGGAACTCGACGACATCGTGCGCAGCTCGTCTGGACCGATGTTCAACAACGCCGGGCAAATCTGGAACCACAACCTGTACTGGCGCTGCATGACGCCCAACGGCAAGGGCACGCCGGAAGGCAAGCTCGGCGAGCTGATCCAGCGCGACTTCGGCGACTATGACCGCTTCGTCGACCAGTTCACCCAGGCCTGCGTCAAGCAGTTCGGCTCGGGCTGGGGCTGGCTGGTGCAGACCCCGGAAGGCAAGCTGGAAATCACCTCCACGCCGAATGCCGAAAACCCCCTGCTGGGCAACAGCCACGCCCTGCTCGGCTGCGACGTATGGGAGCACGCCTATTACATCGACTACCGCAACGCGCGCCCGAAATACGTCGAAGCCTTTCTGGAAATCGTTGACTGGGACTTCGTTGCTGCACGACTGAAGTAGACCGCAATTCCCCGTTTCGGCCGACCACGTCTGGTCGCCGACAGGAACGCATCACGGGCCGGCGCTGCCGGCTCCGTGATCGCTCTACAATAGCGGCCTGGCACTACCCGGCAGATTCGCCATGTCGCACCTGTTCGATACCTATGCACGCATGCCCGTTACCCTGGTTCGGGGCGAAGGTGCGTGGTTGTTTGACGATCAGGGGACGCGCTACCTCGACGCCCTGAGCGGAATCGCCGTTTGCAGTCTGGGCCATGCCCATCCGCGCATCGCCGGCGTCATCGCCGACCAGGCCGCCACCTTGATCCACACCGCCAACATCGTGCACCTGCGCGAGCAGGAAGCGCTGGCCGAGCGCCTGTGGAAACTGAGCGGGCTGGAGCGGGTCTTTCTGGCCAACTCCGGCGCCGAGGCCATCGAATGCGCGCTGAAGCTGGCCCGCCGCCATGCCCATCAGCTGCGCGGCGTCGATCAGCCGGCGGTGCTGGTCGCCAGCGACAGCTTTCACGGCCGCACCCTGGCCGCCCTCAGCGCTTCGGGCAATCCCGCCATCCAGGACGGCTTCGGGCCGCTGGTCCCGGGCTTTGTTCGGGTCCCCTACGACGATGCCCAAGCCGCCGCACGGGCCTTCGCCGAACATCCGGAGATCGTTGCCGTTCTGGTCGAGCCGATCCAGGGCGAAGGCGGTGTCCGCGTCCCTGCCGCAGGCTACCTGGGCGCGCTTCGGCGCTTGTGCGATGACCACCAGGCGCTGTTGATCCTCGACGAGATCCAGACCGGCATCGCCCGAACCGGGCGCTGGTTCGCCTTTCAGCACGAGCCGGGGCTGCGCCCCGACGTGGTCACCGTGGCCAAGGCCCTGGGCAACGGCATTCCGATCGGCGCCTGCCTGGCCTCCGAAGCGGTTGCCGCACTGTTCACCCCCGGCTCGCACGGCACCACCTTCGGCGGCAACCCCCTGGCCTGCCGGGTCGCGCTGGAGGTGCTGGCGATCATGGACGAAGAGCGGATTCCCGACCGTGCCGCGCGCGCCGGCAATCGCCTGGTCGCGGCTCTGAAACGCGGGATCGGCGACCACCCGCAGGTCGCCGACATCCGCGGGCGCGGGCTGATGGTCGGGGTCGAACTCAAACAACCCTGCCCGGAGCTCAAGGATGCGGCCATGGCCCGCGGCCTGATCATCAACGTCACCCGCGGCAACACCATCCGCCTGCTGCCGCCGCTGATCATTGACGACGAGCAGGTCGACCAAATCGCAGCGACCGTCAGCGAGGTGGTCCGGAACAAGTTCGCCTGAGCCGGCTGCGGCTGCCGGCGATCGGGCCGTCACAGGGTCGCTCTTGACCCGCTAGGCGCCGGCCTCCAGACCGGAGTCGGCAAGCAATCGCATCGTATCCGCATCCAGCAGCGGCCGAATCCGCTCCAGGCTCTGGTGCAAGCCTTCGATATGTTCGCCAACCACGGTGGCATGCCCGACCTTGCGGCCCGGGCGCGGTTGCTTGTGGTAATCGTGCCAGGCCAGTCCCGGCACGCGAAGCCAGGCGCTGCGGTCCGGCAGCGCCCCCAGCCAGTTGAACATCAGCGAAACACCGCGCGGGCGCGTGCTGCCCAGCGGCAGATCGCAGACCGCGCGCAGATGGTTTTCAAACTGCGAGGTCACTGCCCCCTCGATGGTCCAGTGGGCCGAGTTGTGCGGCCGCGGGGCGAACTCGTTGGCGATCAGGCCGGCCGCGGTGGCAAACATCTCCAGGGTCAGACAGCCGACGTAATCGAGCGCCTCGAGCAGGCGCGTCAGCGCAGCCTTTGCAGCCTGCTGCAGGACCGCCGGCGGATCGACCATGACCGCGGCCAGGCGCAGCACGCCGTTGCGATGGACGGTGCGGCTCAGGGGGTAGAAGCGGATTTCACCGTCGGCCGCGCGCACCGCGGTCAGGGCGAACTCGTGGTCGAAATCGATCCAGCCTTCCAGGATCAACTCCCGGTCGCCCAGGCGCTGCCAGGCCGGCTCCAGATCCTCATTCGAGGTCAGCACCTCCTGGCCCTTGCCGTCGTACCCCAGCCGGCGCGTCTTGAGCACCGCCGGCAGACCGATCTGTTCGACCGCGGCCAACAGTTCGGGCCGGCTGGACACCGCGGCCACCGGCGCGACCGGAATGTCGAGACGCTGCAGCAGCTCCTTTTCCCGGAGACGATCCTGGCCGGCGGCGAACGCTGCCGGCGGCGGGCGGACCGTGGTCTTGCCGGCCAGCTCGGCCAGCACCGCGGCCGGCACGTTCTCGAAATCGCAGGTGATCCGATCGCAAGCGGCCAGCGCCCTGCCTGCTTCGGCATCGTCCCAGGGCCCGACGTGCAAGCTGCCCAGCTCGCCGGCACAGGCGTCGGCAGCCGGGTCCAGGAAGGAAAAACGCAGGCCCAGCGGGCCACCGGCCTCGGCCATCATCCGCGCCAGCTGGCCACCACCAAGAATACCGACGTGCATGCTCAGCGACCCGGAATGTCGTTGCCCAGCACCGCCTCGGTCTGGCGCCGGCGCCAGGCCGAGTAACGCTCTGCCAGCTCGGGATCGAACGCGGCCAGGATAGCCGCGGCCAGCAGGCCGGCGTTCTTGGCCCCGGCCTTGCCGATGGCCAGCGTTCCGACCGGGATGCCAGCGGGCATCTGGGCAATCGAGAGCAGCGAGTCCAGGCCGTTGAGCGTGCGCGACTGCACCGGTACACCGAGCACCGGCAGGATGGTCTTGCTTGCGACCATGCCGGGCAAATGGGCCGCGCCGCCGGCGCCGGCAATGATCACCTTCAGGCCGCGACCGGCGGCCGACTCGGCATAGGAAAACATCGCATCGGGGGTGCGATGGGCCGAGACGACCCGACATTCGTGGGCAATGTCCAGCTCCGTGAGGATTTCGCTGGCCGGCCGCATCGTCTCCCAATCACTTTGCGAGCCCATGATCACGCCAACGCTGGGGCTGTTGTCCATGCCTTTACTCCGTACTCTGACAAGCTGGCAATGGTAGCAGGGCTGGGCGGGCAGGAACATGCCCGGCGCCAAGCGCATCGGCTGGTCCGGACGCAATGCTCACGTCCAGCTCGGTTACACTATTGTTCATGAATATTCCCGACCATCTCCTCGACATTCTGTGCTGCCCGGTCAGCCACGAACCGCTGCTCCCGCTCTCGCGGGCCAAGCTGGCCAGGCTCAATCAATACATTGCCGCCGGTGAGGTCGTCTACGTCGACAACGAGCCGGTGGAAAGCGAGCTGGCCGGTGCCTTGATCACCCGCGACGGCAAGGTGGTCTACGCCATCGAGGACGGTATCCCGGTGTTGCTGCCCGAGCGCGGCATCGGAACCACGCAGCTCAAGGAAGCCCTCTAGCAAGCCTCAGAAGTTCTCTATATCGGAGCGCACCCGGGCGGCCCGGGCGCGGACTTCGGCCAGGCGATCCGGGTCCATGCGGTCGACGTTGCGGTACATCATCGTCATGCGCGGGTTCGACTCGAATCGATCGCGGTGCCGGACCAGGAAATCCCAGTACAAGGCATTGAACGGACAGGCCGAATCGCCCGTTGTCTCGGCCACCTTGTAGGCGCACTGCTTGCAGTGGTCTCCCATGCGCTGAATGTATTTGCCGCTGGCCGCGTACGGTTTCGATCCCAGGATTCCGCCATCGGCGTGCATGACCATGCCCAGCGTATTGGGCAATTCCACCCAGTCATAGGCGTCGGCGTAGACGGCCAGGTACCACTGGCAGATCTGTTTCGGCACCACACCCAGTAACAGGGCGAAATTGCCGGTCACCATCAGCCGCTGGATGTGATGGGCGTAGGCGTTGCGCCGGGTCGCGTCGATCGCCCGGGCCAGGCAGCGCATCCGGGTCTTGCCGGTCCAGTACCAGTCCGGCAGCGGCTGCTCGTTGCCGAGCACGTTGAGTTCGGCGTACCCGGGCATTTTCAGCCAGTACAGGCCGCGCACGAACTCCCGCCAGCCCAGGATCTGGCGGATGAAGCCCTCGACGGCGTTGATCGGCGCCCGACCCTCACGCCAGGCCTGTTCGGCCGCCTCGCAGACCTCGCGCGGCGAAAGCAGGCCCAGGTTCAGGCTGCTCGACAGGCGGCTGTGGAACAGGTAGTCCTCGTCGTCGGGCAGCGCATCCTGAAAATCACCGAACCACGGCAGGCCGGAGCGGATGAAGTGGGCCAGGCCGCGCCGGGCCTGCTCGCGCGTGACCGGAAAGTCAAAGCCGTCGAGTTCGCCGAACGCACTGAGCTGATCTGCCACCAGGCCAAGCACCGCTTCGGTGGTCTCGTCCGGGGTAAAGCGCATCGGGTGCGCCGCGGGCGGGTCGCCTTTCCAGCGCTTGCGGTTGTCGGCATCGAAATTCCAGCTCCCGCCGGCCGGCTGATCACCCTCCATCAGCAGACCGGTCCGGCGCCGCATCTGGCGATAGAAAAACTCCATGCGCAGCTGCTTGCGGCCCTCGGCCCAGGTCTCGAAATCCTCGAGCGGGCAGAGAAAACGATGGTCCGGCAGGACCGTCACCACAACGTCCAGGGCGTTTTCCCAGCCCCGCACCTCGGCCAGCACCCGCCACTCGCCGGGCCAGCTGACCACCACTTCTTCGATCCGGTTCTGATCACAAGCCCGGCGCACGAGGTCGGTGAAGGTCTTGACCGGGCTGTCCGGGTCGAAACTGTGGTAATCGACGGTCCAGCCGGCGGCGCGCAATTCGGCCGCGAAATGGCGCATGGCGGAAAAAATCAGGGCGATTTTCTTGGCGTGGTGGGGAACGTAGCTTGCTTCTTCGTGCAGTTCGCCCATGACCAGGCGATCGCGCTGGGGGTCCAGCGATTCCAGCACCGCATGATCCAGGTTGAGCTGGTCGCCGAATATCAGTCCGAGTCTGGCCATGCCGGTTTCCTGCTGCTTCCACTGGCTTTGAAGGTTAGCAAGTGAGGGGCGGTGAAAAAGTGTATTTCAAGCCGGGATTTTTGATCGCGGTCAATTTGTATTGGCGGTACGGGCGTAAGCTTGTTGATATACAACAACGTGCTCACACGACCAAAGGAGAGAGTCATCATGTTCCGTACCCTAGCAATCGTCAGTATCGCCTGCCTGTTTTCGGCCAACGTCATGGCCCAGGGCGCCGGAGACTGGCTGGTTCGCGTCGGTCTGGGTCACGTCAACCCCGACACATCCAGCGGCAACCTGGCCGTTGCCGGCAGCGAACTTCCCGGTTACCAGATCGACGTCGGCAGCAACACCCGTCCGATCGTCAACCTGACCTACTTTGTAACCGACCACATCGGTCTGGAAGTTCTGGCCGCCTGGCCGTTCGACCACGACATCGACGGTGCCGGCGTGCTCGACGGTGCCGGCAAACTCGGTGACACCGAGCATCTGCCGCCGACGCTGAGCCTCCAGTACCACTTCATGCCCGGTGCTGCTTTCCGGCCGTACGCCGGTATTGGTCTGAACTACACCAACTTCTTCAGCACCAGCACGACCGATACCCTGGACGGCGCTCTGGGCGGACCCTCGAGCATGTCGATCAAGGACTCCTGGGGCATCGCACTGCAGGTCGGGGCTGATTTCGACATCACCGACACGCTGTTTTTGAACCTGGATCTGCGCTACATCGAGATCGAGGCCGACGCGCGCATTCGCACGCAAACGCCGGATGGCGTAGTCCGCAGCCGGATCAAGGCCGACATCGACCCGCTGGTGTTTTCGGCCGCCGTTGGATTCCGCTTCTAAGCGACTGATTCAACCAGGATCCATCGACCAGTCAAACCGTACGCCGTGCCCGCAAAGCGGGCACGGCTTTTTTTGTGCTTGACGAATCGGTTATAACTGGGGAACTCCCTCAGCACCAAGACCTAGCCTGCCCATGGGCCCAGCCACCCACTATTTGACCGTCGCAGAACCGTTTTTGATGTACCGGGGCGGCGAGCTGCCCGACGTGCGCATCGCCTGGGAATCGTGGGGTGAACTCAACCCGCGCGGCGACAACGCGGTGTTGCTGTTTACCGGGCTTTCGCCCGGCGCCCACGCCGCCTCTTCCAGCGCCGATCCAGCGCCGGGCTGGTGGGAGGCCATGATCGGGCCGGGAAAGCCCATCGATACCGATCGGTTTTTTGTCCTCTGCATCAACTCCCTGGGCTCGTGCAAGGGCTCGACCGGCCCGTCCAGCATCAATCCGGCCAGCGGCCGGCCCTGGCGCCTGAATTTCCCCGAACTGGCCATCGAAGACATCGCGCGCGGTGCCCGACTGGTGGTCGAACACCTCAACATCGGCCGTCTCCATGCCATCATCGGGCCCTCCATGGGCGGCTTCACCACGCTGGCCTGGCTGAAGCAGTTTCCCGGAACCACGGCCCGGCTGGGACTGATATCCACCGCCTGCTCGGCCACGCCGTTTGCCATTGCCATTCGCTCGCTGCAGCGCGAAGCCATCGTGACCGACCGCAACTTCCGCAACGGCGCCTACAGCGAGGACGAGTGGCCCGAGGTCGGCATGCGCCTGGCCCGCAAGCTGGGCATGATTTCGTACCGCTCGGCCAACGAATGGCAGCGCCGCTTCGGCCGCTCACGCCAGGACTATTTCCCGGCGACCCTGTTCGGCATGCGCTTCGAAGTCGAGTCCTACCTGGAAACCCATGCGCGCAAGTTCGTCGGCCAGTTCGATCCCTGCTGTTACCTGTATCTTTCGCGGGCCATGGACATGTTCGACGCCTGCGACAGCGACGAGACCCTGAAAAACCTGTTCCGACGCAGCTTTACCGGGCATGCGCTGGTGCTGGGCGTGGACAGCGACATTCTGTTTCCGCTGCACCAGCAGCGCGACCTGGCCGGGGCCCTGGAATCCAGCGGCTCCGAAGTCAGTTTCCACACCCTGCCCTCGGTCCAGGGTCACGATGCCTTCCTGGTGGATTTCGACAGCTTCGGCCCGCCGATCCGGGACTGGCTGGCATGAGCCTGGCCCAAGCCTGCAAGCAGAGGGCACGGTACTGCCGGCATCGGCTATGCGGAGGCAGCCCGGTTCCGAAGCGCGATTCAGGGCTTTACAGCAGCAGCGCGTGCGAAGACAATAACGGGTCCACCTTCAAAGCCGGGGTGGCGGAACTGGTAGACGCGCCGGACTCAAAATCCGGTTCTGGCAACAGAGTGCGGGTTCGATTCCCGCCCCCGGCACCATCCCCCCTTGAGCAGCCGCGCAATGAGCGATTCCCCGGCAAGGGTCAGGGATAAGCTTCCAGGTCGGTCTCGAACAACATCCCGATGTCGCGGAACGCCTTGAACTCCAGACAGTTGCCACTGGGGTCGGTGACGAACAGGGTTGCCTGCTCGCCCCTGCGGCCTTCGAAACGAACGCATGGCTCGATCAGGAAATTCACCCCCGCCGCGCGCAGCCGGTCCGCCAGCGCCTGAAACCCGTCCCAGTCAAGAATCGGACCGAAATGGCGGGCGGGCACCTGGTGACCGTCGACGGGGTTGGTCCGCTCTGCTGCCTGGTCGGTGTCGTCGGTCAGATGCAAAACCAGCTGGTGGCCGAAAAAATCCAGGTCGATCCAGCGGTCGGAATGTCTTCCGGTTGCGCATCCCAGGATCCCGGTATAAAAATCCCGGGTCTGTTCAAGATCCGTCACGGCAATGGCCAGATGAAAACGCGGGTAGTCACTCATGGGCGTCAGACAACTCGTCAGATCAAAAAAACAGGGCCGTATTTTACAGGTCGCGTGCAACCCGGAAACCCAGGCGCATGTCGGTTGAGTCCTCGGCTCCGGAGATCCGGTAGGCCGAGCGAGACATGTCCGGCGTACTGCTCCAGGAGCCGCCGCGAATGACGCGCTGGTCGCAGCCCGGATTGATCCAGGCCGAGCCATCGGTGGGCGCGCGTACGAAGCTGTCGTGCCAGCAGTCCTTGGTCCACTGCATGACGTTGCCGCCCATGTCGTAGAGACCGAAGGGGTTTGCTTTCAGCGACCCGACCGGGGCCGGTCCCCAGAAACCGTCGCTGTAGTCACGAAAAGCGACGTTCCAGCGCGCGTTGGTCGGCGAGACGTCGCCATCGCCGGTGAGGTTTTCCACCGGCTCCGAGGGCGTGCCGTCGCCCCACCAGTAGCGGGTCTGGCTACCGGCGCGCAGGGCGTATTCAAACTCGGCCTCGGAGGGCAGACGATAGTTGCTGCCGGTCTGGCGGGACAACCACTCGGCGTACGCCCTCGCATCGCGCCACGACACGTGCAGAACCGGCAGGTCCTCCGCGGCCTCGCGGCCCAGGTAGTCGTGGCGCCAGTTGATCCGGTTACGGCGTGTCATCCGACCGCTTCGGGGTTCGTAGATGCGAGACCAGCCGCGGTCTTCGGCATCGGTCCGGTAGCCGGTTTCAGCGACGAATCGGGCAAAAGCGCCAACGGTGGTCTCGGTCCGGGCCAGGGCGAAGCCGCGCTCGAAGGTCACCCGGTAACGCGGGCCCTCGTGACTGCGCCTTCCGGCCTCGCTTTCCGGCGAGCCTTTCATGAAGCTGCCGGCCGGGATCACCACCATCATCGGGCCGTAATCGCCGGGCTCGGCCAGGGGATCGGCAAACGTCTGTCCCGGCCGCAGCGTCCCGTACAGGCGAGCATCGGCCAGGGCGTCGCGAACGGCCTCGAGACGCGCCTGATCCAGACCGATGGCCACCAACTCGGTGATCCGGTCCTCGGCGCGCTCGAACCGGCGGCTGTCGATCAGGCCAATCACGGACTCCTCGGCCTCGGCCAGTCGACGCTCGCGAATGGCGCCAATGCGGCCCAGCGCCCAGGTGAAAAGCAACGCGTCCTCGTGCAACCCGGCGGCCTCGTCCAGAAGCGTCCTGGCGGCCTCGAAGTCCGAGTCCCGAGCCATCTCAACGGCTTCATCCAGCAACTGCCGATGAAGATCGGCCATGGCCTCGCCGGCGCCCTCGTGACCGGGGACGATGCCAAGAACCTCCCGGTACAGATCGGCCGCGCTGCGCCCCCGCGGGCGCACCACCCAACCGCGCTGTCGTGCGGCTTCGGCGTCGGCCAGCAAACGCTCGACCAGCGCAGCCTCTTCCTCGGACAATTGCGACGTCTCGGCTGCCGGGGTCGTTCGCGGTTCTTCTTCGGCCGCAGCCAGCCCCGGCAGCGATTCGGCCGGCTCCTGAGCACCCGAACCGGTCAGGAGCATGCTCGCCAGGAGGCAGGATTGGACGATCGAGACGAAAAACATGACCCGTTGGAAGGCTCCAGAACGTTCGGATGACGAATGCGATCGATTCGATCACGCTTGCTGCGATGAGACGAAAGCCGGGGGCGCTGAACAACCATTATCCACAAAAAATGCCGCCGATGACCAGCCGCCACCCAAGAGACCCCTCGTGACGCTGTCAGCCACCCCGGCAAGACCGCTTTCGCGTATCCTCCGGTGTTTCGATGACCCGTTTGTCTCATGACTGCAATTTCTGCCAAAGTCTCGGCGTCCGACGAGCGCGCCGCTGACGAAGCCGTGGCGCAGGCCCGC
Source organism: Wenzhouxiangella sp. (assembly GCA_007694885.1). Lineage (GTDB taxonomy): Bacteria > Pseudomonadota > Gammaproteobacteria > Xanthomonadales > Wenzhouxiangellaceae > Wenzhouxiangella. The sequence continues at coordinate 26,316 of REEW01000077.1, forward strand.
TTTGTTTCCGATACCGCCAGCCTGGGCAAGCTGCTCGAGCAGCTGGACGATCAAAGCGTCGTCGGCATCGATACCGAATTCGTGCGCGAGCGCACCTATTTCCCCCTGCCTGGATTGATCCAGGTCAGCGATGGAAGCGGGGTATTCCTGCTCGATCCGGTCGCGATGGAAAAAATGCCGGACCTGGGGGCGTTGCTCGCCGACCCCTCGACGACCAAGGTATTGCACAGCGTGGGAGAGGACCTGGAAGTGTTCCGGATCGTCGCCGGCGCCGTGCCCCGGCCGCTGTTTGATACCCAGATCGCGGCCGCGATGCTCGGATTTCCCTTGCAAACCCGCTACGAATCCCTGGTCGGCGACGTGCTCGGCCTGGAACTGGCCGGCGGCAAGGCCCGCTCGAACTGGCTGAAACGCCCGCTGTCGGCGGACTTGCTCCGGTATGCCGGTCAGGACGTGATCTGGCTGCCTCTGCTGCACAACATACTGGCCGAAGCCCTGGACCGGCGTGGTCGTCTGGACTGGCTGCTGGAAGACTGTGCGCGCCTGGTCCAGAACGCTGAACACGACAACGGCGAGCCGGCGGTCACGCGGGTCAAGGGAGCCGGGCGTTTGTCCGACGAGCAACTCGCCGTGCTGTCCTGCCTGGCCGAGTGGCGAGACCGGCAGGCGCAAACGCGCGATCTACCGCGCGGTTTCGTCATCCGCGACGATGCATTGATCGGGCTGGCGGTCGCTCGCACCCGCGATCAGCTCAACCAGAACGTACGGGCCCTGCCGCAGCCGGTGCAGCGGCGTTATGCGGATCGATTGGTGGAATTGATCGAGGACGTCGACGGCACGGATTTTGAGCGCCCCGCTGCCCTGGTGGCGCTGGATCACGAGCAGCGCGATGCGGTCAAACAGGCGCAGGCGCAGGTCGCTGAAATCGCCGCCGAACTGGAAGTCGAGCCGGCGCTGCTGGCCAGTCGGCGCGATCTCTCGCGCCTGGCCCGCGGCGAGTCACCGGACTGGATGGCCGGCTGGCGCGGACAGCTGCTTGCCGACCTGGCGCTTCTTCGCTAAACCCACAATCGACTCGGGGGCAGGCTGCGCAGCAATCCTGCCCGCCTCGCTGTCTGCTACTATCCTTTGCCAATACGCCTCGGTAGCTCAGGGGATAGAGCAGCCGCCTCCTAAGCGGCAGGTCGCAGGTTCGAATTGTGCGCCAAGGCGCACAATCGCTGTCGCGCTCAGCGACAGCCCGAAGGGCAAGCAGCCGCAGGCTGCGCAGCAATCCTGCCCGCCTCGCTGTCTGCTACTATCCTTTGCCAAT